>NZ_JALJRJ010000038.1:0-27869 GCF_024519755.1 Micromonospora sp. Mcm103 | reverse complement strand
ACCCCTGCAACCTCCAACTGCTCTACCAGGGCCGCTCCCCCAACTCCGGCGGCGACTACGGCCTCCTGCCCTACCGGCCCGGACTGCTCACCCTCCAGCGCTGAGCCGGCCGATCGAGGAGAGAGGTCCGATGAGAAGGCACAGAACGACCCGTACCGCGGTGTTGTCGGCCGGGGCCGTCCTGCTGGCGTCGACCGCGATGGCCGCGGCGCTGCCGGCCGGGGCGGCGGCCGCCGGCTGCGCGGTCACCTACGCCGTGTCGTCGCAGTGGCAGGGCGGCTTCGGCGCGAACGTCACGGTCACCAACCTCGGTGACCCGGTCAACGGCTGGACGCTCACCTGGTCCTACGCCGCCGGCCAGACCGTCACCCAGGCGTGGAACGCCACGGTGACCCAGAGCGGCGCGGCGGTCAGCGCCCGCAACGTCGACTACAACGGGTCCATCCCCACCAACGGCAGCACGTCGTTCGGCTTCAACGGGGCCTGGACCAGCAGCAACCCCGCACCGACGAGCTTCGCGCTCAACGGGGTGACCTGCACCGGTGGCACGACGACGCCGACCACGTCGCCGTCCACCTCCCCGACGAGTTCGCCCACCACCTCGCCCAGCAGCCCGCCGCCCACCGGGGCGGCGGACATCACCGTCAACACCACCAGCCGCTACCAGACCATCGACGGGTTCGGCGCCGCGGTGTCGATCTGGGGCGGCGCCTGGTCGACGGCCGAGACGCAGACGCTCGTCGGGCTCGGCCCCAACCAGCTCGGCCTGTCCATCGTGCGTACCGGCATCTCGCCGGTGTCCGGCGAGTGGGGCACCCAGGTCAGCGCGCTGCGGACGGCGAAGTCGTACGGGTCGAACGTGAAGATCATGGCGTCGCCGTGGACCGCCCCGGCGGCCTGGAAGACGAACAACAGCCGGATCAACGGCGGCAAGCTGCGCACCGACTACTACGACGACTACGCAGGCCACCTCAACAGCTACGTCCAGTACATGCGCAACCAGGGCGTGACGATCGACGTCACGTCCGTGCAGAACGAGCCGGACTGGCACCCGGACTACGACTCGATGGACTGGAGCGGCACCGAGCTGCAGACCTTCGTACGGGAGCAGGGCGCCAAGGTGCAGAACACCAAGCTGATGGTCGCCGAGGCGGTGAACCTGAACTACGGCTACACCGACCCGACGCTCAACGACGCGGCGGCCCGCAACAACATCGGCTACATCGGCGGTCACCTGTACGGCACCGAGGCGTCCGGCCGGCTGAAGCCGTACACGCTGGCGCAGCAGTACAACAAGCCGGTGTGGATGACCGAGTGGAACCTGCACGAGGCCGACGGCGGCGGCTCCAACATCTGGGGCAACCCGGCCAACGCGGCGGCCTGGAACGAGACGCTCGACGACATCATGCGCACCGTGCACAAGTCGATGGAGTCGAACTGGAGCGCGTACGTCTGGTGGTACGGCAAGCGCTACTACTCGTTCATCGGTGACGGCGAGTCCGCGTACGGCACCGTGGCGGGCGCGCCGCTCAAGCGGGGGTACGCGTTCTCGCAGTACGCGAAGTACGTGCGGCCCGGCTACCAGCGGGTCGCCCTGACCAAGAGCTCGAAGGCGTCGCCGCTGGAGGTGACCGCCTATCAGGGCGACGGGAAGGTCACGCTGGTGATCCTCAACCGGTCGACCAGCGCGGTGAACAACGCGATCATCCAGGCGCCGCAGAACGTCAGCCGGGCCGAGTACGTGGCCACGTCGCAGAACGCCAGCGCGGCGAGCCAGCCGGTGGGCGTGAACGGCAACCAGGTGACTGTGAGCGTCGGCGCGCGGAGCATCTCCACCGTCGTGCTCACCCTCTGACCGGGGACACGCACAGGGGCGGGGGCGGCCGGATCGGCCGCCCCCGCTCGTGTGTGACTGCTAGCTGGCGTACGTCTCGAACTCGCCGACCCTCGGCGTACCGCCGGAGCTGTTGATCTTGAAGTTGATCTTCTTCAGCGAGGTCGCGCCGAAGGTGATCTGGCCGGCCCCGCTGCCGGAGGCGAGCACCGCGCCGGTGTCGTTGTTGACGAGCTGCCACGACCCGATCGAGCCCGAGGTGCCGGACGGCTCGCGGATGACCACGCGGGACACGGTAGTGGCCGAGCCCCACTTGATCGAGACGGTGCCGGTCGACCCGGACGGCGACCAGTACGTGCTCAGGTTGCCGTCGCGCACGTTGCCGTAGCTGGTGCCGTCGGCCTTGCTGGACCCGTCCGCGCCGGCGCCGGAGACGAGGCTCAGGTTGGTCCCACCGGACGGCGGCGGGGTGGTCGTCCCCGGCGGCGGCGTGGTGGGTGCGGGCGTGGTCGGCCCCGGCGTGGTCGGCGCCGGCGACTGCGGCGTGCAGTTGCCGTCGGACACCCGCAGGCCGGTGTTGGCGCCCGCAGTCTGCCGCACGATGTCCGGCACACAGCTCGCCGCGTCGAGCCGGTACGAGTACGGGACGCTCACGGTGGTCGTCGAGGTCACGTTCGGCCCCGCCGGGTAGTTGTCGCTGCCCGGCGAGGACCAGGTCACGTTGTCGAAGATGTTGCCGCTGACCTGCCAGGTGCCGCGCTCGCTGGTGTAGAACGTGCCGAGCACGTCCTTGGAGTTGCGGAAGTAGTTGCTGTCCACCTTGGCCCGCGCCCCGGCCCGGGAGTTGATGCCCGACTCGTGCAGCCCGTTGTAGTGGTTGTTGAACATGTGGGCGATGCCGCCGCGCAGCAGCGGCGTACGGGAGTCGATGTTCTCGTACAGGTTGTGCTCGAACGTGATGTAGCCGTTGCCGCGGTCGCTCTCACTCGATCCGATCAGGCCACCCCGGCCGGAGTTGCGCAGGATGCTGTACGACAGCGTCACGTACTGGGTGTCGTCCTTCATGTCGAACAGGCCGTCGTAGCCCTCCGACTCCCCGCCGGACGCCTCCAGCGTGACGTGGTCGACCCACACGTTGCGGACGCTGCTCTCCATGCCGATCGCGTCGCCGCCGTTGGAGGTGGGCGAGCCCGACTTCTTGACGTTGCGCACCGTCACGTTCCGGATGATGATGTTGCGCGAGTCGCGGATGTGGATGCCGAGCTGGTCGAAGACAGCGCCGCTGCCCACGCCGATGATGGTGACGTTGCTGATCTGCTTCAGCTCGATCACGCCGTCCGCGGTGTTGCAGCTCGATCCGGAGACCTTGCTGGTGTTGCCGTGGTTGATGGTCCCGGTCACCTCGATGGTGATCGGGGTGCTGCTGCTGGCCCGGCCGCAGAGCGCGGCGTGGATGGCGGTGCCGGTGGTGGCGCGTACGGTCTGCCCGCCCGCACCGCCGGTGGTGCCGCCGTTCTGGGTGGCGTAGCCGGTGGCACTGCCGGCCGCCGCCGACGCCTGCGGGGACGGCAGCACCACGGCGACGGCGATACCGACGACCGCCGTGGCCAGTGCCGCGTGGAGTCGCAGCGCGACTGTTCTTCTCATGTCGCCTCATTCCTTTTTCGAGCATGCGGGAATTGCCGCCGAGCAGCGGCAGTCACCGAATGGGAATAATGCGGAGCCGCGACGCGATCAGGCGCGCCGCCGGCGAATGTGGTTCATCTGCGATGCCCGGCCCGCACATGAAACATCGATGTAACGCAATCGTATGAAAGCGCTTTCCAAGAAGGCAAGAGCTGGCGTTTGCAGGTTTTTTGCACTACTCCGGGCGGCCGGAGGCCGCGGACGCCTCCTTGACGGGACGTGCGATCGGTGGTTGCCTGCACCCCACCCCGGAGATTGATGTTCGTCTACTTCCAGCCCCCACGAGGAGCGCCATGACCCATCCCCGCAGGACCCCGCTGGCCGCGGTCACCGGCGCGCTCGCCGCCGTCCTGGCCGCCTCCCCGGCGGCCGCCGCACCCCCGGCGGAACCCGCCACCACCGGCAACGCGTGGACCGCCGACCTCACCGTCGTCGACGCCGACGACGTCGACGTCCGCTGGACGGACGCCGGGCTGCGTATCGCCGGCACGGCGAGCCGCCCGGCCGCCCAGCGCCGGCAGACGGCCGCGGGCATGCTCGTCACCGCGCCCCACCCGCTCGCCGCGCCGGCCAACCGGGTCCGGGCCGACGTCGACGCGACCACCGGCACCGGCGCCGTCGAGGTGGCGGCACGCGGCTGGCGATCGGGCGCGTGGACCGAGTGGCGGTCCGTCTCCGGCGCGGCCGTCTTCGACCAGCCGGTCACCCGGGTGCAGATCCGGGTGGCCCTCACCGCCGAGCGGCCGCCCACCGCGCCCACCGTGCGCGGGGTCCGGCTCGTCGCCGACTCGGTCGCCGCCGTCACGGCCGCCACCCCGGGCCTCACCTACCGGGTGTACGCCACCCGCGAGGGCCTGGTCGGCGGCACCACCGCCAACGGGCACGTGATCGTCTCGCGGGACCACTTCGTCGCGCTGCCGTCAGCCCGCGGGCTCGCGCCGAAGAACACCGGCGACTACACCGTCCGGGTCTGCACCACCACCCGCAGCCGCTGCGAGTACGCGCCGGTCTGGGACATCGGACCGTGGAACACCAGGGACGACTACTGGAACCCGAGCGGTGTCCGGGAGATGTGGAAGGACCTGCCGCAGGGCCGGCCCGAGGCGCAGGCCGCGTACCAGAACGGCTACAACGGCGGCCGGGACCAGTTCGGGCGCGTGGTGGGCAGCCCGGCCGGCATCGACCTCGCCGACGGCACGTTCTGGGACGGTCTGCTGCTCACCGACAACGCCTGGGTCGACGTCGCCTACCTCTGGACCGGCACCGGCACCCGGGGCCGGATCGGCAGCGGCCCGCTCAACATCCGCTCCGGTCCGAGCACGAGCAACCCCGTCGTCGGCCTGGCCGCCACGTACGCCAACGTGCCGATCGAGTGCTCGGTCACCGGCCAGTCGGTCAGCGGCCCGTACCGGACCACCAGCCAGTGGAACCGCCTCGCGTCAGGACACTTCGTCAGCCACGCGTACGTCTCCAGCGTGACGGGCACGATCGCGCCCTGCTGAGGACGACCCGCCCGGGGCGTGCGCCGGCACCGCGCCGCCCCGGGTGCGCTGGATGAGCACGACGCAGGCCAGCACCGCGCCCGCCACCACCAGCGCGCCGGGCGTGACCGCCTCCCCGAGCAGCACCGCCGACCAGATCAGCGTGAGCACCGGCTGGACGAGCTGGATCTGCCCCACCTTGGCGATGCCGCCCCGGGCCAGCCCGGCGTACCAGGCGAAGAAGCCCAGGAACATCGACACCACTGTGAGGTAGCCGAACCCGGTCCAGGCGACGACGCCGCCCCGCGGCGGGTGGACGAGTGCGGCCACCGCCGTGACCGGCACGGTGACCGGGAGCGACAGCAGCAACGCCCAGCAGATCGTCCGGGCGCCGCCGAGTTCGCGGGCCAGCCGGCCGCCCTCGGCGTACCCGAGTCCGCAGAGCACCACGGCGGCGAGCAGGAACAGGTCGGCGGCCGACAGCGCGCCGCGCATCGAGCCGCTCGCGGCGAGGAACGCGAGCACCAGCGCCAGGCCGGCGGCACCGGCGAGCCAGAACAGCGGCGGCGGCCGTTCACCGGCGCGGAGCACCGCGAACACGGCGGTCATGGCGGGCAGCACGGTGACGACCACGGCGCCGTGCGCTGATGTCTGTGTGGTGAGCGCGAGCGAGGTGAACAGCGGGAAGCCGACCACGACGCCGAGCGCGACGATCGACAGCCGTCGCCACTGGTCCCGGGTGGGGCGCGGCGCACCGGTCAGCCGCAGGTAGGCCCACGCGAGCAGCGCCGCGCCGACCGCCCGTCCGAACGCGACGAACCAGGGGTCGAGTGTGTGCACCGCGACGCGGGTGGCCGGCAGCGACATGCTGAAGGCCAGTACGCCCAGCGCGCCGAGGGCGATCCCGGCGCCCGGTCTCACCGTTACCGTCGTCGGGGCAGTAGCGCTACTCTGTTCCGTCATGAACGATGGTAGCGCTATCGACCGTGTGGTCCGGCATCTGGGTGCGCTGGCGGCGGACGCCGCGCCCGGCACACGGCTGCCGTCGGTGCGGGAGCTGACCGCGCACCATCACGTCTCCCCCGTCACGGTCGCCGAGGCGACCCGGCGGCTCGTCGCGGACGGCCTGGTCGAGACACGTCCGGGCCGCGGCGCGTACGTGGCGGCCCGCCGAGCCGACCCACCGCGGGCGGACCTGTCGTGGCAGACAGTCGCGCTCGGCTCGCGGCGGGGCGGCGAGGAGGAGATGCAGGCGCTGCTGGCGCTACCGCCGTCGGGCGCGATCCCGCTGACCGGCGGCTACCTGGACCCGGACCTCCAGCCGGCCGCCGCGCTCGGTGCGGCGCTCGCCCGGGCGTCCCGGCAGCCCGCCGCGTGGCAGCGCGGCCCGGTCGAGGGACGCGCCGACCTGCGCGCCTGGTTCGCCCGCGAGGCGGGTGGCGGCCTGCGCGCCGAGGACATGGTGATCTGCCCGGGCGGGCAGGCCGCGCTCTCCTCCACGCTGCGGGCGCTCACCGTCCCCGGCGACACGATCCTGGTCGAGTCCCCCACCTACCTGGGCGCGCTCGCCGCCGCGCGCGCCGCCGGGCTGCGGGTGGTGCCCGTCCCCGCCGACACCGACGGGGTACGCCCCGACCAGCTCGCCGCCGCGTTCGCCCGCACCGGCGCCCGCCTGTTCTACTGCCAGCCCTTGTACGCCAACCCGCACGGCGCGACCCTGTCCGCCGCCCGGCGTGGCGAGGTGGCGGAGGCGGTGCGCGAGGCCGGGGCGTTCCTGGTCGAGGACGACTA
This sequence comes from Micromonospora sp. Mcm103, assembly GCF_024519755.1. NCBI lineage: Bacteria > Bacillati > Actinomycetota > Actinomycetes > Micromonosporales > Micromonosporaceae > Micromonospora > Micromonospora sp. Mcm103. Next base: position 21,077 of record NZ_JALJRJ010000038.1, on the reverse strand, counting down.
CGCCCGCGACCTCGCCATCGACGGCGAGGCCCCGCCGCCACTGGCCGCCGACGACCCGGACGGACACGTCGTCTACCTGCGCTCGCTGACCAAGTCCACAGCACCCGGCCTGCGGATCGCCGCGATCGGCGCGCGAGGGCCGGCCGGGGCGCGCCTGCGCGCCACCCGCCTGCTCGACGACCTCTTCGTGGCCGGGCCGCTGCAACAGGCCACAGTCGAATTCCTCAGCGCGCCGGCCTGGGACCGGCACCGCCGCAGCCTGCGCGTACAGCTGCGCGCCCGCCGGGAGGCGCTGCTCGCCGCGCTGGACCGGCACCTGCCGTCGCTGACCCCGCGCGCCATTCCGCGCGGTGGCCTGCACCTGTGGGTACGCCTGCCCGACAACACCGACGACCTAGCGGTGACCACTGCGGCCGCGGCAGCGGGGGTGACCGTCTTCCCCGGCCGCCCCTGGTACGCGGCGGAACCCCCCGCCCCCCACCTGCGCCTGACGTACGCCGCCGCCCGGCCCGACCAGATGGACGAGGCCATCCGCCGCCTCTCCACAGCCCTCCCGTCCTGACCGCGGCGACTCACACCTCCGTCGATCTTGGACTTGTGGTGCCACATCTTGCCGGCTTCGCCCAACTATCGAAGGTGCCACAACTCCAAGATCGGCGTTCGGCTCGGCCGCCCCCACGTCCCCCGCCCCGCCCCACGCCCGCGATCTTGCAGTTTGGCGCCCCTCATACCAGGAGTAATCCGGCATCACGGGGGTCGAAAGTGCAAGATCGCGGGGTGGAAAGGGCGGGGCGGGGGCGGAGGTCAGTTACGCGTGATGGCGAAGGTTGTTGTGGTGTTCTTGATGTCCTGGGCGTTGTCGGTCAGGTGGAGGTTGGTGAACGTCGCCGCGCCGACCGCGGGGCCCTGACCTGCCTCGGGCATCTCGTTGACCCAGATGCCGAAGCCGGACTTCGCGTCGAACGCGTCACCGCTGCGCCGCGCCCCCGAGATCGACACGTTCGTCAGCACCGTGTCGGTGATCGGGTTCTCCGGCTGGCTGCCGTTGTACTTGGTCTGGAACATGATCCCCGAGTACGTGAGCTGGTCGGCGATGTAGAGGTTGCGGAACACGTTGTCGTAGCCGCCGTACACCGCCACCCCCGCCGCCCGCCAGGTCAGCGTGGCGGTCAGGTTCTCGAACATGTTGCCGTGGTTGCCGCCGGAGCCGCCCTCGCCCTCGCGCTGGTGACACACGACGCGACCCCCGCCGGACGGGCCGACGGGGGTCGCGGTGCGGGTGGATCAGGCCTCGGTGAGCTGGCCGCGCAGCTTGGTCAGGGCGCGGGCGAGCAGCCGGGACACGTGCATCTGGGAGACACCGACGCGGGCGGCGATCTCGCTCTGGGTCAGGTTGCCGTAGAAGCGCAGCGTGAGGATCTTCTGCTCGCGCTCGTCGAGCGTGGCGAGCGCCGGGCCGAGCGAGGCGCGCAGCTCGGCCAGCTCGTACTCGTTGTCCTCGGTGCCGAGCGTGTCGCCCAGCTCGGTGGCGCTGTCGCCGTCGCCGATCGGGGTGGACAGCGACACCGCGTTGTACGCGCGGGCACCCTCCAGGCCCTCCAGCACCTCTTCCTCGGTGACGTCGAGGTGGGCGGCGATGTCGGCGACGGTCGGGGCCCGGTTGAGCGTCTGGGTCAGCGTGCTGTTCGCCTCGGAGATGCGCAGCCGCAGCTCCTGGAGGCGACGCGGCACCCGGATGTTCCAGGTGCGGTCGCGGAAGTGCCGCTTGATCTCGCCGAGGATCGTCGGGATGGCGAAGCCGGCGAAGTCGACGCCGCGCGAGGCGTCGAACCGGTCGACCGCCTTGATCAGGCCGAGCGCGGCGGTCTGGGCCAGGTCGCCGGCCGGCTCGCCGCGGCCGCTGTAGCGGGCGGCCAGGTGGTTCGCCAGCGGCAGCCACGCCTCGATGACCTGGTTGCGGAGGGCGGCCCGCTGCGGGTGGTCGGCGGGCAGTGCGGCGAGCGCCGCGATCAGCTCGCTGGCGCGGGTCTCCTCACCGGTCTGCGGCGCGCGGTGCACCTCGGTGGCGGTCGTTCCCATGGTCATCGTGGTCATGCTGCCCTTCCTGTCCTCGGAGAACGGGTGGCCTCCCACACCGGTCGTGCCAGCCACACTAGACCAAAGGTCACCACCAAATCAACCGAACGGACGATGGAGATTTAGCCTCATATACGGACAAAGCGGCGACGCGAGCCATCATCGGGGTAGCAGCGGCCGGTAGTCGGCGGCGGTGAGCGGCAGCGCGGAGAGGCTCCCGTCCGCGCGGGGCACCTCCAGCGGCTGCCCGTCCCGGCGGAACGCGACGCTGTACACGTCCGGCCGTTGAGTGAGGCTGCACACGATCTGCCCGAAGGCGAGCACCTCGTCGTTGCGGCCGGTCTCCTCCCCCGCCTGGCGCACGTCGACTGTCGCCAGCGTGCCGGCCAGCGTCGCGCCGGCCACCGCCACAGTGCCCGGCAGCGCCGTGGCCAGCCCCTGACGGCGCTCGCCGCCGTCCGGCCCGGCCAGCAGGTGCTGCAGATGCGCGTCCACGCCCGGCAGCCCGTCCACCCGGCGCGTGACCACGACCAGCCCGTCGTCGCGGACGAAGCAGAACGGCTCGTCCACCCGCCCGTCCCCGTCGGCGGTCGAGGACACCGTGGGGGTCGGGAACGCCCCCGGCGGCGTCTGCACCAGGCGGGGCTCGTCGTCCACCGGCACCCCGCAGCCGGCCAGCAGCACGACCACGAGCAGGCCCGGCAGGAGCCGCCGGCGGCTCATCGCAGCGCCCCGGGCAGCTCGACCCGGAACCGGGCGCCGGGCTCGCGGTCCAGCACCGCGGCCGTACCGCCGTGCGCGGCGGCGTGCTGCGCCACCAGCGCGAGCCCGAGGCCGGTGCCGTCGGTGCCGGCCCGGTCGTGCGCCGCCCGCCCCCTGACGAACCGGTCGAAGATGATCTCGCGGTCGCCGGGTGGCACGCCCGGACCGGCGTCGTCGACCTCCAGCACGCCCACGCCGTCGCGCCCGGTGAGGCGTACCGCGACCGGCCCGCCCCCGTACCGCTCGGCGTTCTCCAGCAGGTTCAGCAGCGTCTGGGCGAACCGGCGCCGGTCGACCCACCACAGGCGCGGGGCGTCGCCGTCGACTGTCACCAGGCTCTCCGGCAGCGACCGCTCCCGGCAGGCCGTCCGGGCCAGCTCCACCACGTCGACCGTCTCGCGGTGGGCCGGCTGCTCGGTGCGGGCCAGTTGAATGAGGTCGTCGACCAGGCGCTGGAACCGGGTCACCTCGTCGGCGACCAGGCCGGCCGCCGTCGCGGTGCGTTCGTCCTGGTGCTCCCGGCGGCGGTTGAGCACGCTCGCGGCGGCGGCCAGGGTCTGCAACGGCGAGCGCAGTTCGTGGCTCACGTCGGCGGCGAAGCGCCGGTCCCGCTCGATGCGGTGCACCAGCTTGTCGACCATCTCGTTGAACGAGCTGGACAGGCGGGTGAGATCGGGATCGGTGGTCGAGTCGAGCCGGGTCGCGAAGTCGCCCGCGGCGATCCGTTCCGCCGCGTCGGCGACCGCGGTGAGCGGCCGCAGGCTGTGCCGGGTGGCGTACCAGCCGAGCGCCGCGCCCGCGCCGGCGACCATGATCGCCACGGCGATCAGCGCCAGGCCCACCACCTGGAACGTCTCCTCGACCTCCCGCAGCGAGGTCAGCTCGTAGTAGCCGAGCGCGCCGGGCAGCGGCACGCCGACCAGCAGCGCGGGCTGCCCGTCGAGCCGGATCCGCTGGACCGCCGGCTTGCCGTCGGCCACCATCCGCTGCAACTCCACCGGCACCGAGCGGGCCCCCACGTCGGCGGTCCGGGCGTACCAGCCGTCGGGCAGGTGCAGCAGCGGACGGCGGGCGCTGCCGGTGTCGAGCGAGCGCAGCACGGCCACCACGTCCGGGGTGCCGGTGTCCAGGCCGGAGCGGACCACCGCGGCGTCGTAGTAGGCGGCCCGGACCGCGGTGCGCTCCCGCTCGTCGAGCAGCGAGCGCCGGGTCAGGTCGTACGAGAAGAGGGCCATCAGCGCCGACAGCAGCAACGCGCCGACGGCGAACGCCGCGGTGACCCGGGCGCGCAGGCCGGGCCGGGTCATCGCTGGAGCTTGTAGCCGAGGCCGCGCAGGGTGACCAGGTGGCGCGGGTTGGCCGGGTCGGTTTCGATCTTCTGCCGCAGCCGGCCCACGTGCACGTCGACGAGCCGCTCGTCGCCGGTCTCGTAGCCCCAGACCCGGCTGAGCAGCTGCTGACGCGACAGGACCCGGCCGGCGTGCTCGGCCAGCTCGCAGAGCAGCCGGAACTCGGTGCGGGTGACCGCCACCGGCCGGCCCGAGCGCCGCACCTCGCCGGCTTCGGCGCTGATCTCCAGGTCGCCGAAGAACTGGGCGGGCACCGGCCCGGCCACCGTGCGGACGCGCCGGCGCAGCGCCCGCAGCCGGGCGGACAGCTCCTTGATCGCGACCGGCTTCACCACGTAGTCGTCGGCGCCGGCCTCCAGCGCGGCGACGATGTCGTGGGTGTCGTCGCGGGCGCTGATCACCACGACCGGTACGTCGTCGTCGCGGCGCAGCTGACGGATGCAGTCGAACCCGTTCATGCCGGGCAGCATGAGGTCGACGAGCACGTAGTCCGCCGGCTTCTCCCGCTGCCGGCGCAGCCCGTCCTCGGCGGTCGGCGCACCGTCGGCCTCGTAGCCTTCCTCCTCCAGGGCGAGCTGCAGCGCGAGCCGGATGCGGTCGTCGTCCTCGATCACCAGTACGGCCGTCATATGGGCATCATGACCGGCCCGGCACTGGTCGCCCAATCGCGTGGGCCGTTCGTGGTTTTTGTCATCGAACCGTCACACAACCGTCCGGTGACCTCCAAGATCCCTGCGCAGAGTGGGGACTGACCCGATCCCGTCACGGAAGCGACCCGATGCCTGCCAGCCTGCCGTCCCCGCCGGAGTCCGCCGTGCCGCACGTGCGCGTGGACATCACCGACGAGCTGGACCCCGCCGGGCTGTCCGAGGTCGCCCACGTGCTGGACCGCATCCTCGCGCTACGGCCCCGCGAGCTGACCGTCGACCTCGCCGGGTGCCGGCATGTGGACCCCGCCGCCGTCGCGCTGCTGCTGGACGTGCACCGCCGGCTGGCGCGGCAGGGCGGCCTGCTCACGCTGAGCAATCCACATCCACGGATCCGGCGCATCCTGGAGAACTCCGGGCTCGGTGCCGTACCCGTCGTCGACACGCCCCGTCCGGCCGCGCGCGGCCGGGCCCGGGTCGCGTCCGCATCTCGCTGAGGAGGAGTGGTGACCGGCAGCACGCTCGTCGGAGCGCTCGTGGTGGGTCTGGCCGTCGGCGGGCTGGGACGCCTCGTCCTGCCGGGGCGCAAGGCCGTCCCGGTGTGGCTGACACTCGCGCTCGGCGTGGCGTCCGCGCTGCTCGGCGCGATCGTGGTCGGCCTGGTGGACCACCGCACCGACGGATCGCCGGTGCTGCCGCTGATGGTGCAGACCGGCTTCGCCGCCGTGGCGGTCGTGCTGGCGGTGGTCGCCGCGGGCCGGCCGGAGCCGGAGGGCCAGACGCCGCCCGGTGCGGGCGGCGGCCGGCGGAAGGAGGAGGTGTGACTGTCGTACCCGCGGACCACCTGATGATGCTCATCTGCGACGGCTGCGGCGACAGCGTCACCAGCACCGGCGCCACGCTGCCCGACGCCGAGGTGGTGTGGACGCTCGTGTTCGAGCACGACTGGGTCGGCTCCCCGTTCGCGTCCGGACCCCACCACTGCCCCCGGTGCAGCACCCGGGCGGTCATCGCCGACGACGGCCTGGGCATGGACGACCTGGAACAGGTCGCCGGCACCCCTGCAGCGCACGACGTCGACCCGGCCACCGCGGTCCGCCGTGCCCTCGCCGAGCGCTCCCGCCGCGAGGACATGGAGCTGGTCGACCTGTCCGGCCTGGAGGTGATCGACTCCGCCGGGCTCAGCCTGCTGGTGCGCGCGCACCAGGACGCGCGGCGCGACGGCCGGCAACTGTGCCTGCTGTCGCCGTCGCGGTTCGTGCTCACCGTGCTGCACACCATGCGGCTCGACGGCGTCTTCACCGTCGTCGACGGCCGCGCCCCGGCGCCGGGCCCCGCAACCCGGCGACCGGTCCTGACCGAACAGAAGGAGCCCTCCCCGTGGTGATGCCCTGGCCGTACCCCGAGTTTCCGTACACCGGCGGCGGACCGGAGCCCGACGACGCGGACACCCGGCTCGCGTCGCTCGTCGCGCAGCGGCTCAGCGCCGACTGGACCACCCGCCGGCAGCAGATCACCGTTACCGTGCAGAACCGGGTGGTGATCCTCGCCGGCCTGGTGGCCGACCCGGAGACCCGCCTGGTCGCCGCCGAGCTGGCCTGGGACGTGCCGGGTGTGTTCGACGTCTGCAACGCGCTGCGGCTCTACGGCGGGCGGCGCGGCGGCCGCTGAGCCGCGGCTGTTGCACGCATCGGCGTCCACCTCTACGCTCGGCCCTGGGAGCGCTCCCCCAGGCCGCCGCGTCGGGCTTTCCGGGCAGGTTCACGACGGGCACCGTCCGATCACCATCAAGCGATGGGACCTTCCCGCATGTTCTCGATTCCCCGCCCGTCCCGGCGGCACCTGCTCGCCGGCGGCGCGGTCGGCGCGCTCGCCCTGGCGGCGGTGGCCGTCCTGCCGTCACCGAACGCGATGGCGGCGACCGGCTGCGCCGTCACCTACACCACCAACTCCTGGCCCGGCGGCTTCACCGCGAACGTGGCGGTGCGCAACCTCGGCGATCCGGTGAGCAACTGGACGCTGGGCTTCACCTTCCCCGACGGCGGCCAGCGCGTGGTGCAGGGCTGGTCGGCCACCTGGCAGCAGAGCGGCTCGGCGGTCACCGCGCGCAGCCTGGACTACAACGGCACGCTCGGCACCGGCGCGAGCACCACGGTCGGCTTCAACGGCTCGTGGACCGGGTCGAACCCGAACCCCACGTCGTTCACGCTCAACGGCACGGTCTGCACCGGCGGCACGAGCACCCCGCCGCCCGCGACCACGCCGCCGCCGACCACTCCCCCGCCGACCACCCCGCCACCCACCACCACCCCGCCGCCGCCGACCGGCACCACGCCGGTGGCGATCAACGGCCAGCTCCAGGTGTGCGGCGTCAACCTCTGCAACCAGTACGGGCGGCCGATCCAGCTGCGCGGCATGAGCACGCACGGGTTGCAGTGGTTCGCCAACTGCTACACCGACGCCTCGCTGGACGTGCTCGCCAACGAGTGGCGGTCCGACCTGCTGCGCGTCTCGATGTACGTGCAGGAGCAGGGCTACGAGACCAACCCGGCCGGATTCACCGCCCAGGTGAACACGCTCGTGGACAAGGCCGAGGCGCGGGGCATGTACGCGCTGATCGACTTCCACACGCTGACCCCCGGCGACCCGATGTACAACCTGGACCGGGCCAAGACCTTCTTCGCCACCGTGTCGGCGCGCAACGCGGCGAAGAAGAACGTGATCTACGAGATCACCAACGAGCCCAACGGGGTGAGCTGGTCGACCATCCGCAACTACGCCGAGCAGGTCATCCCGGTGATCCGGGCCAACGACCCGGACGCGGTGGTCATCGTCGGCACCCGCGGCTGGTCCTCCCTGGGCGTGTCCGACGGCAGCAACTCCGACGAGGTCGTGAACAACCCGGTGCGGGCGCAGAACATCATGTACACGTTCCACTTCTACGCCGCGTCGCACAAGGACAACTACCGCAACGAGGTGCAGCGGGCGGCGAGCCGGCTCCCGCTGTTCGTCACCGAGTTCGGCACCGTCACCTACACCGGTGACGGCGCCGTCGACACCGCCAGCAGCAACGCCTGGCTCGACCTGCTCGACCGGCTGAAGATCAGCTACGCCAACTGGACGTTCTCCGACGCCCCCGAGGGCTCGGCGGCGCTCCGGCCGGGCACCTGCGCGTCCGGCTCGTTCAGCGGGACGTCGGTGCTCACCGAGTCCGGCGCGTACATGCGCGACCGGATCCGTACCGCCGACGACTTCCCCACCTCCTGACCGGGCGGCCGGCGGCGATCCTTTCCCCTTCGGGTCGCCGCCGGTCAGCCCTCCACCAGCCCGGCCCGGCGCCACAGCACCAGGCCCGGCCCGGCGACCAGACCCAGGTCGGTCAGGTGGTCGGCGATCCGCTGCGCGGACCAGCGCAGCGTGGCCCGCCAGTGCGGGTTCGTACGCGCCGCGGCCCGCCCGGCCGCCGGGTCGATCCCGACCGCCGCGTACGCCCGCGGGTGCACCAGGCGCCGCGTGATCGAGTACGCGGCCCGGCCGATCACCAGCCGCGCGTACGCGAGTGCCACCGGCCCGGCGGCCTCGACCTGGCGGGTCAGCTCGTCGCGGGCGAAGCGGACGTGCCGGGCCTCCTCGACCACGTGGATGCGCGACACCATCCGGATCAGCGGCTGCAACGACTCGTCGGCCATGATCTCGCGCTGGAACGAGTCGAGGATCTCCTCGGCGATGAGGATGGCCGCGTACATCTGCGGGCCGGTCGCTGTGGACTTGAGCCATCGCCCGAGCAGGTGGTCGAACGGCTCGGCGCGGTAGACCGGCGCGCCGGTGGCCTCGATGAGCCGACCGAACATGACGGAGTGCCGGCACTCGTCGGCGACCTCGGTGAGCGCGTACTGGGCGTGCCGGCTGGTCGGATCGGCGTCGTAGTACTGCCGGATCAGCATCTGCATGAGGATCGTCTCGAACCAGATTCCGGCGGCGGCGGCGCTCGCGACCTCGTGCTTGGTCAGCTCGACCCGCTGGTCCTCGGTCAGTCCGTCCCACAGGGAGGTGCCGTAGAGGCTGCTGCGCTCCGGCGGCAGCCAGTGCGCGCCGGGCACCGGCGGCGCCGACCAGTCGATGTCCACCATGGGGTCGTAGCTGGTGCGCACCGAGGCGGAGAGCAGGCGGTCGGCGACCGCCTCGCGCGGGAATCCGGCCATTACCCCTCCATATTGACGTAACTTCGAGTAACTGTTACGAGTGGTAGCATGCGACGGACCACCACCGATGTCAATGGCCCCGACGCCCCCCGGGAGCCGACCGCGCCCCGCTCCGGCGGGCGGCGCGACCGCTGGGCCGACCACCGTGAACAGCGGCGGCAGGAACTGATCGCGGCCGCCGTGCAGGCGCTGCTGCAGCACGGCCCGAGCGTCGACATGGACCAGGTCGCCGCCACCGCCGGGGTCAGCAAACCGGTGCTCTACCGCTACTTCGCCGACAAGGCGCAGCTCTGGCTGGCGGTCAGCGAGGTGGTCGCGGCGCGCGTGGTCGCCGCCATCGCCCCCGCCGTGGAGCAGGTACGCGAGGAGCGCGCGCTGGTCGAGGCGACCATCGACGCGTACCTGAGCGTGGTCGAGTACGAGCCGTCGCTCTACCGGTTCCTCGTGCACGAGTCCGGGCACCCCGGCATCCAGCAGGTGGTGACAGGCACCAGCCGGCAGGTCGCGACCGGGCTGGCCAGGGTCATCGGCGACCGGCTGCGCGCGCTCGGCCTCGACGCCGGCCCGGCCGAGCCGTGGGCGTACGGGCTGGTCGGGTTCGTGCAGGCGGTCGGCGACTGGTGGACCACGCACGGGCAGCCGATCCACCGGGCCGCGCTCACCGAATACCTGACCACGCTGCTGTGGAGCGGCATCGAGGGGGTCCGCCGGGGCGCGGACCTGCCACCGGAGCTGACCCGCGCGCACGAACGGATCGACAGGTGACCTGGGAGGGCACGGCCCAGATCGCCGGCACCACGGTACGGCTGCACGGCGGCGGGCGGTTCGAGCCGGTCGACGGCCGCTACCACTGGGCCGGGCGGGTCGAGCCGGAACCGCGCCTGGTCCGGCTGCTGCGCTCCGGCCGCCGCGACGTGGAGGTCCGGATCGGCGAACGGGTCACCCGGGCCCGGCTGGCCGAGGTGGACCCGTGGGGCGGCGTCCGCATCACCGGCGTCGGCACGCCACCCTGGCCGCCGGACGACGAGTGATCCGCGCCGTACCGTGAAGGGATGACGTCTCCCGCCACCGTGCTGCTGGTCTTCGGCCGTGGGGTGGTGGCCGGCGACGACGGCTACCGGCTCACCGCGGAGAGCGTCGCGCGCACCGAGGCCGCGGTGGCCTACGTCCGCGCGCACGCCGAGGCGTTCCGCCGCGCGCCGGACGCCCGGGTGGTGTTCACCGGCGGCTGGCCGCACGGCCCGGCCGGCGCGCCCGGCCCGCCCGCCGGCTACCGGGAGGCGGAGCTGATGCGGGCGCTGGCGCGCGAGGCCGGGCTCGACGCGTACGCCCGGTCGGCGGCCGAGACCCGCTCCCGCACCACGCTGCAGAACCTGGCGCACACCGTCCAGGACGGACTGCTGGGCGCGGCGGAGTTCACCGCGAAGCGCCCGCTCGGGCTGGTCTCCCACCCGTGGCACCTGCCCCGCGTCCGCCTGCTCGCCGCGCGCGTGCTCGGCCTGTCCGGCCCGGCGCTGGCCGACGTGCCGGTGACCGCGCCCGATCCGGTGCCCGTGCGGCGCGAGCGGGCCGCCCGGGCGTTGAGCCGGATCGGCTTCCTCGGTGTGCGTACCCCGGAGGCGTCGCTGCGCCGCGAGCGCGCGCTGACCCGCGCGGCCGAGCGGATCGGACGCCTCACGCCCCGGCGGTGATTCACCGCCGCGCGCCCGGGGTACGAGCGTCCTCGATCGACCCGGCGGGCCGTGCCGGCGGGCGAGTCCACCCGGGAGGTTCCGTGATCGTGCTCGTGCCGGTGTACCGACCGGGTGACCGGCTGCCACCGCTGGTCGGCGACCTGCGGGACGCCCTGCCCGGGGCGGACGTGCTCGTCGTCGACGACGGCAGCGGCCCGGCCGCCGCCGGGGTGCTGGACGCGGCCCGCGCCCGGGGCGCGACCGTGCTGCGCCGCCGGGTCAACCGGGGCAAGGGCGTGGTGCTGCGCACCGGCTTCCGGTACGCCTCGACGCACCACCCGGGACGCGATGTGGTCTGTGTGGACGCCGACGGCCAGCACGGTGTGCCCGACGTGTGCGCCGTGGCGGACCGGATGCGCGTCACCGGAGCGCCGACGCTCGGCGTCCGCGAGTTCGACGGTGAGGTCCCGGCGCTCAGCCGGTTCGGCAACGCGGCGACCCGGGTGGCGTTCCGGCTGGCGACCGGCCGGGACGTGCGCGACACCCAGACCGGGCTGCGCGCCTACCCGGCCGCGCTGCTCGGCTGGCTCACCACGATCCCCGGTGACCGCTTCGAGTACGAGATGACGGTGCTGCTGCGGCTGGTCCGCGCCGGGCTGCCGGTCGAGCAGGTGGAGATCGCCACCCGCTACCACGGCGACAACTCGGGTTCGCACTTCTCCGCGCTCGCCGACTCGGTACGGATCTACCGGCCGCTGGCCGCCTCCGCGCTCGCCCGCCTGGCCGGGCGCGCCGAGGTGGACGACGTGCCGGCCGCCGCCGTCACGACGTCGCGTCCCACACCTGCGTCTCGAACTCCCTGAGCTGGTCGCGCGGCGACGGCGGGCTCAGCCCTGCCGGGCCTTCTGCCGCCGGTCGGACTTGTTGAGGACGAACAGCTTGCCCCGGCGCCGGACCACGATCGAGTCGGCCTTGCGCTTGAGCGCGCGCAGGGAGCTTCGGACCTTCATATCCGCTCCTTCGGTTCCCGCCGGTGTCCGTCCGGCACGGGTACCCGCCGCCGGTGCGGTCATGCCCGGCCGCGCCCGCCCCGGTCGGGACGGGCGCGGCCGGGATGCCGCCACGACCCCGCTCAGGAGGTCGTGCAGGCGCTGCCGTTGAGCGTGAACGAGGCGGGCCTACCGGTGTTGCCGGTGTGGGTGGCCTGGAAGCCGATGTCCACCGAGCCGCCCGGCGGGATCGACGCGTTGTAGGACACGTTGCGGGCGGTCACCGCCCCGCTGGAGGGGCTGTACGTGGCGTTCCAGCCTCCGGTGATCGTCTGACCACTCGGCAGCGTGAACGCGAGGTTCCAGCCGTTGATCGCCGTGGTGGACGTGTTGGTGACGGTCACCGCGGCGGTCAGGCCGTTGTTCCAGGCGTTCACCACGTACCCGACCCGGCAGGCCCCCGACGGCGGCGGCGTGGTCGGTGGCGCCGTCGTGGGCGGAGGCGTGGTGGGCGGGGGCGTGGTGGGCGGCGGGGTCGTCGGCGGAGGCGTGGTGGGCGGCGCGGTGGTCGGCGGCGGCGTGGTGGAGTCCAGGCCGAAGAAGCGGATCGCCTGGGCCGCGTCCACCGGCAGGTTGTGCGTGACGCCCTGCATGCTGATCGCCTCGACGGTCGCGGTGGCGCCGGTGCCGCCGTAGCGGGTACGGGTGTAGCCGGCCTGCGGGCTGTCCGTGTACGCGGGCGTCTGGCTCAGCCCGTTCACGTTCGTCCACTGGTCGATCTGCTCGCCGAAGTTCGGGTAGCGCAGCGTCTCGTCGTTGGTGCCGTGCCAGATCTGCATCCGCGGGCGCGGGCCGGTGTAGCCCGGGTACGCGTTACGCACCAGGTCACCCCACTGCTGCGGGGTCTTCAGCACCTGGCCGTTGGCGCACTCGCTGTTCCACTCCGAGCCGTTCGTGGTGGCGAAGCAGCCGAACGGCACGCCGGCGAACGCGGCGCCGGCCCGGAACACGTCCGGGTAGTCGCCGAGCAGCACGTTCGTCATCATCGCGCCGGACGAGGTGCCGGTGGTGAAGATCCGCTGGGAGTCGACCGGGTAGCGCTGCCGCACGTAGTCCACCATCGACTTGATGCCCACCGGGTCGCTGCCGCCGTCGCGGCGCAGCGCCTGCGGCGAGGACACGTCGAAGCACTTGCTGCTGCGGGTCACCGACGGGTAGACCACGATGTAGCCGTACCGGTCGGCGAGCGACGCGAACTGGGTGCCGGAGTACATGGCCGGGCCACTGCCGGTGCAGTAGTGGTTGACCACCAGCAGCCCGGGACGGGCCGCCACGGTGTCCGGGACGTACAGGTACATGCGCAGGTTGCTCGGGTTGGCGCCGAAGTTCGTCACCTCGGTCAGCGCGGCGGCCGAGGCCGGCCCGGGGACGGCGAGCGCCGCTCCGACGGCGAGCCCGGCGGCGGCGAGCGCCGCGCCGAGCAGCCGGAGTCTGCTCATTCTGGACAGCATGCTGTTCTCCTCGGTGGTGGGAACGCCGCACGGGGCGGCGTCCTCGCCGGCGAGGCGCCTGCGACGGGCGGCCCGGACCCTCGGAGACGAGATAGACAGTCGCGGATCGATGCGACTCGAATCGGAGTCTAGGCTCCGCCCGGCGGGCCGACAACCACTGCGGCCACCCGGCGGGCGCGGTCCGCGTGGGTGAGCACGTCCACGCTGTCCACGTACTGGTCCACCGCGCCCACCGGCGGCCGGTCGCGCAGTTCCGGGTCGGTGATCGCGACGCGCAGCGTCTCGACGAACCGGCCGGCGTGCAGCACCAGGAACGGCCGGTCGTGGAACGGCCGCGCGGCCGGGTCCACCGGCGGCGCCAGCGCCGCGTCGTTCGTCCAGCCGGCGACCGTCTCCAGCGCCCGGACCAGGCCGGGCTGCCGGGCCGGCCAGTCGCCCGGGCCGAGTGCTGCGGCGAGCCCGTCCACCACCGGCGCCGCGCCCGGCAGCGCCGCGAACACAGTGCCGAGCCATTTCGCGTACGGGGGCCAGCGCCGGTGCAGCAGCAGGCCGAGACGCATCAGATCCCGGGCCAGTCCGGCGACCACGACCCGGCTGCCCAGATCGTCGCCGACCTCGGCGCAGCGGCCGGCCAGGTGCTCGGCCTGCGCGACCCGCTGCCACCCGGCGGCCAGCACGTGCCGCCACACGTCGTCCGGATACCAGGCGAGCCGGGAGCGGACGGCGGTGAGCGCGCTGTCGAGCCCGTCGTGGAACACCGCTCCCCCGGTCAGCTCCGCCAGCCGCTGCGTCGGCGTCGCCAGCCAGTCCGCCGTCGTCAGGCCGGCGCGCGGGTCGGCGCCGAGCCGCTCCCGCAGCCATCCGCCCAGCTCGTCCACCGTCACGCCGTGCCGGTCGCCGTCGGCGTGGACCGTGCCGAGCCGCACCGCCGGGCCGCCCGCGTACCGGGTCGGCCAGCCGAGGAACCGCGCCGGCAACTCCGCGTCCAGCGCCGCCCGTACCGGCGCCACGTCGTGCGCGCCGCCCACGAAGACCTGGGTACGCGGACCCCAGTCGTGGTCGGTGGAGCGGGGCGTGTCGAGGCCGAGCAGCTCGGAACCGCCGTCGAGCAGTCCGGCGGAGTACGGCAGGCCGGGCAGCCGCCGCGCCAGCAGCGGACCCACCACCTCGTCGTGGAACCGGCGGGCCAGGGTCAGGCCGGGTACGAAGCTCACTCCGCCAGTCTGCTCATGCCACGCCCGTCGCGCGCCCGGGTTTCCGCCTCCGGCGGTCGCCTCCCCCATCGCGTCACAGGGCTGTGGAAGGCTTGTCGCCGTGGCACACCGACAGCCGATCCTCCTGATCGACTCCCCCAGCCTCTACTTCCGCGCCTACTTCGGGATCCCCGAGTCGGCCGCGAAGACCGGCGACGGCCAGCCCGTCAATGCCGTACGCGGCTTCCTCGACATGCTCGCCCAGCTCGTGCGCACCCGCCGGCCCGACCGGATGATCTGCGCGCTCGACCACGACTGGCGGCCGGCGTGGCGGGGGGAGCTGCTGCCGTCGTACAAGGCGCATCGGGTCGCACCCGAGGGCGGCGAGGTCGTGCCGGACACGCTGTCCCCGCAGGTGCCGATGATCCTGGAGGTGCTGGACGCGCTCGGCATCCCCGCCGTGGGCGCCGACGGCTACGAGGCCGACGACGTGCTCGGCACGCTCGCGGTGACCCAGCCGGGCCCGGTCGAGGTGGTCTCCGGCGACCGCGACCTGTTCCAGCTCGTCGACGACGCGCACCCGGTGCGTCTGCTCTATGTCGGCCGGGGCGTGGCCAAGCTGGACGACTGCGACGACGCGGCGGTCCGCACCCGTTACGGCGTGCCCGCCGACCGGTACGCCGACTTCGCGGCGCTGCGCGGCGACCCCAGCGACGGGCTGCCCGGCGTCGCCGGCGTCGGCGAGAAGACGGCCGCCCGGCTGATCGACCGCTACGGCGGGCTGGACGGCATCCTGGCCGCGCTCGACGACCCCCGTTCCGGTTTCGCGCCCGGGCTGCGGGCCAAGCTCGACGCCGCCCGCGACTACCTGGCCGTGGCGCCGAAGGTGGTCCGGGTCGCCACCGACGTGCCGCTGCCCGAGCTGGACCCGGCACTGCCGACGTCCCCCGCCGACCCGGACCGGCTGCTGGAGCTGGCGCAGCGCTGGAACCTGGCCGGCTCGTGCCGCCGGCTCGTCGACGCGCTGGCCGGCGACCGATCGTGATCAGTTGATCACGAGGGGCGGTCGGTGCTCCGGCGGGTCGGGAACTGGGCGCCGGGCTGCGCCAGCGTCGAGCGGGCGCGCAGGCCGACCGGGTCCGGTGCAGGCTCGGCGGCGGCCGCGTACGGCGCCTCGTCGAGCCGCGAACTGACGTACGCGGCCCCGGCCCGGTCGTCGTCCGACGGCGCGGCGAGCAGCGCGTAGACGAGCCCGACCACGCCGAAGACCACTGCCAGCACGATCGGCACCAGCAGTCCGCTCACCTCGGTGCCGGAGGCCGGGCCGCGGCTCTCGTGCAGATGCACCGACAGCGCGCTCATGCCGGTGAAGTGCATGCCGTTGACCGCGATGCCCATGACCAGCGCCGACGCGGCGATGGCGAGCCCGCGCCGGACGGTCATCGCCAGCCAGAGCGCGACGGTGGCGGCCACGATCGCGATGACCACCGACAGCGTCACCCGCAGCGGGTCGTAGCCGAGCGAGCCGTCCAGGCGCATCGCGGCCATGCCGGTGTAGTGCATGGCGGCCACCCCGGCGCCGGTGAAGAACCCGCCGGCGAGCAGCCGGGGCGCGGCGAGCCGGCCGGTGCCCACGATCGCCAGCCCGATGCCGACCGACGCGACCGCGATCGCCGTGCTGGCGGCCGTCAGCGGCACGTCGTAGCGGATCCGGGTGCCGCCGACGGCGAACCCGAGCATCGCCATGAAGTGCATGGCCCAGATCGCGGTGCCGCCCAGCGCCCACGCGGCCAGCAGGCCCCACCAGGCGCGCTGACCGGCGCTGGTGGCGGTCCGGATCCGTCCGGCGCAGACCAGGCCGAGCGCCGAGCCGAGCACCGACAACGCGTAGCTGAGCGCGGGTGTGATCCATCCGTACTCGAAGTGATTGATCTCGCCCACGACGCCCTTCCCTCACCCTCGGCTCAGCGCGACCCACGGCGCCCCGGGCAATGATGGGATAGGCCCTGACCAGGGCGCGCATCGACCCCCCGACAATTCGCGGGGTGGTAGCGCCGTGACGCAGAGGTGCGTCGATTTCCGGCAATCGCTGACCGAAAGTGACCGTCAGGCGGAGGCGTGGTAGGCCAGCACGCCACGGTTGACCGCCGCGATGGCCTGCCGGGCGGTGCCGCGCAGCTCGGCCGAGGCGCCACCCGAGTCGGCGACCTGGCCGAGCAGGTCGACCACCTGGCGCGCCCAGCGGACGAAGTCGCCGGCCGGCATCTCCCCGTCGATCTGGTGGCCGCTCGCCAGCACCTTCGCCAGCGCCTCGCCGCGCGCCCACCGGTAGATCGGCCAGGCGAAGCCGAGATCCGGCTCCCGGGTGACGGCCAGGCCGCGTGCCGCCTCGTCCGCCTCGATGTCGCCCCACAGCTTGAGCGTCTCGTCGACCGCGTCGGCCACCGCGCCGCGCGGCAGCGACGCCCGCTCGTCGAAGTCCCGCCGGGCCTCGAAGACCACCACCGACACGGCGGCGGCCAGCTCGGCCGGGGACAGGCCGTCCCACACCCGGCGGCGCAGGCACTCGGCCACCAGCAGGTCGGCCTCGGTCCAGATCCGGGCCAGCGTCCGCCCGGCGTCGGTGACCTCGCCGTCGGCGGCCAGGTAGCCGCGCGCGGTCAGCAACGCGACGATCCGGTCGAAGGTACGGGCCAGCGAGCCGGTCCGCCCGGACACCCGCTCGCGCAGCTCCTCGGTGTCGCGTTCCAGCCGGCGCCGCCGCTCCGCCCAGCGGGCGTGTTCCTCCCGGTCCGGGCAGGCGTGGCACGGGTGCGCGCGCAGCTCGACGCGCAGCTGGCTGAGCCGGTGGTCCTCGCCCGCCGCCTGCCGGGACCGGCCGCCCCGCCGGCCGCCGTGCCGATCCAGGCCGGTGCCGCTGACCGCGGCGGCCAGGTCCCGCCGGGCCGCCGGCGAGCGGTGGTTGAAGTGCTTCGGCACCCTGATCCGGGTGAGCACCTCGGCCGGGGTGGTGAAGTCCCCGGGGGTGACCCGCCCGGCCCAGCGGTCCTGGGTGAGCACCAGCGGCCGGGGCTCGCCGAACCCGCCGGTGGCCGGGTCCAGCACCACCGCCAGGCCGGCCCGCCGCCCGGACGGCACCCGGATCACGTCACCGACCCGCAGCCGCTCCAGCGAGGCGACCGCCGCCGCCTTGCGCTGGGTCTGGCCCTGCCGGGCGATGGCGCGTTCCCGGTCGGCGATCGCCACCCGCAGCGCGAAGTACTCGTCGAAATCGCCGTGGTGGCAGGCGGCCTCGGCGCCGTACGCCTCGATCGTCTCGGTGTTGCGCTGCACCTGCCGGGCCAGGCCGACCACCGACCGGTCGGCCTGGAACTGCGCGAACGAGGACTCCAGCAGTTCCCGGGCCGGCGCCGCGCCGACGCTGCCGACCAGGTTGACGGCCATGTTGTACGAGGGCCGGAAGCTGGAACGCAGCGGGTAGGTGCGGGTGGAGGCGAGCCCGGCCACGTGCCGGGGGTCGGTCTCCGGCGACCAGACCACCACCGCGTGGCCCTCCACGTCGATGCCCCGGCGGCCCGCCCGGCCGGTGAGCTGGGTGTACTCGCCGGGGGTGAGGTCGACGTGCGCCTCGCCGTTGAACTTCACCAGGCGTTCCAGCACCACGCAGCGGGCCGGCATGTTGATGCCCAGCGCTAGCGTCTCGGTGGCGAAGACGGCCTTGACCAGCCCGCGGACGAACAGCTCCTCGACGACCTCCTTGAACGCCGGGAGCATGCCGGCGTGGTGCGCGGCCAGGCCCCGCTCCAGGCCGTCGAGCCACTCCCAGTAGCCGAGCACGGACAGGTCCTCGCCGGGGATGGCGGTGACCCGGGACTCCACCACCCGGCGGATCTCGGCGCGTTCGTCAGGGGAGGTGAGGCGCAGCCCGGCGGCGAGGCACTGCTGCACCGCGGCGTCGCAGCCGGCCCGGCTGAAGATGAACAGGATGGCCGGGAGCAGCCCCTCCCGGTCGAGCCGGTCGACGATGTCCGGGCGCATCGGGCCACGCCAGCGGGGACCGCGACGGCCGCCGCCGGGGCCGGCGCTGCGACCCTCGCCCAGCTCCAGCCGGCGCATCGTGTCCCGGGTGTAGCGCAGCAGCTCGGGGTGCACGTCGTGCTTGCGGGCCGCGTCGGCGTCGTGGAACAGGTCGAACATCCGCTTGCCGACGAGCATGTGCTGCCACAGCGGCACCGGGCGGTGCTCGGAGACCACCACGGCGGTCTCGCCGCGGACGGTGACCAGCCAGTCCGCGAACTCCTCGGCGTTGGAGACGGTGGCCGACAGCGACACGAGCGTGACCGACTCGGGCAGGTGGATGATCACCTCTTCCCAGACCCCGCCGCGGAACCGGTCGGCCAGGTAGTGGACCTCGTCCATCACCACGTACGCCAGGCCCTCCAGGGTGGCCGAGCCGGCGTAGAGCATGTTGCGCAACACCTCGGTGGTCATCACCACCACCGGCGCGTCGCCGTTTATCGCGTTGTCGCCGGTGAGCAGGCCGACCTGCTCGGCACCGTAGCGGTCCACCAGATCGTGGTACTTCTGGTTGGACAGCGCCTTGATCGGCGTGGTGTAGAAGCACTTGCGCCGGGTCGCGGGCGCGTCGCCGCCGGGGCGGCCGCGCAGCGCCAGGTGCACCGCGAACTCGCCCACCACGGTCTTGCCGGCGCCGGTGGGCGCGCAGACGAGCACGCCACTGCCCCGCTCCAGCGCCTCGCACGCCTCGCGCTGGAAGTCGTCGAGATCGAACCCGAGATCCAGTGAGAATTCGTCCAGGGCCGGGAAGGCGGAGGCCTGCGCGGCCCGGCGGCGCGCCGCGGCGTACCGCTCGGCGGGGCTCGACATGGCACCAAGATTAATCGGTGCTGCCGAGGAGTACCGGTCAAGGCCATCCGGCAGGACGGTCGGAGCGGTCGGTAGGGTGCACGACGTGCCGGACCGTACCGAACTGCCCCACGTCTCGAGCGGCGCCGACGACGCCGTCCGCCCGGGCCCGTCCCGCCGGCCCGTGGAGGCGGTGCTCTTCGACTTCCACGGCACCCTCGCCCAGGTGGAGGAGCCGCTGGCCTGGGTGCTCGCCGCCGCGGCCGCCTGCGGCGTCGAACTGGACCGGATCCGGGCCACCTCGCTGGCCGACCGGCTGCTCACCGCCGGGCGTGCCGGTGGCCCGCTACCGGCGCGGGTGCCGCCCCGGCTGGCCGAGCTGTGGGCCGACCGGGATCTCTACCCGCACGCGCACCGGGGCGCGTACACCGGGCTGGCCGAGACCGTGGACACCGGCATCGACGGGTTCGCCGACGCGCTCTACGAGCGGGTGCTGGTGCCGGAGGGCTGGGTGCCGTACCCGGACACCGCTCCCGTGCTGGGTGCGCTGCGCTCGGCCGGGGTGAAGGTGGCGGTGGTCAGCAACATCGGTTTCGACCTGCGGCCGCTGTTCGCCGCCTGGGACCTCGACGCGCTCGTCGACGCGTACGCGCTGTCGTACGAGGTGGGGCGCTGCAAGCCGGACCCGGGCATCTTCCTGCGGGCCTGCGGGATGCTCGGCGTCGACCCGGAGCGCACGCTGATGGTGGGCGACACGCCGGCCGACGCGGGCGCGGTGGCAGCGGGGTGCGGGGTGCTGGTGCTGCCCAGCGCCGACGCGGGCCGCCCGAACGGGCTCGGCGCGGTGCTCGACCTGGCCGGGGCCGCCTGAGCACACCCCCCAGCGGCGCGAACGCGTCGCGGCGCACCGGATACCGTCAGGGGCATGACCGGTGTCCACCCCTTGCCACCGCGTGCGCCGGGACGGATCGGCGGGGTCGCGCTGGTCCTCGGCGGGGCGCTGTCGGTGCAGTTCGGCTCCGCGCTGGCCGCGCTGCTGTTCCCGCGTACCGGGGTGGCCGGCGCGGTGACGTTGCGGCTGACCATCGGCGCGCTGCTGATGCTCGTGGTGTGCCGCCCCCGGGTACGCGGGTACGGACGCCGCGACTGGGCGGCGGTGCTGGCATTCGGGCTGGCCCTGGCCGGCATGAACTCGATCTTCTACCAGGCGATCGAGCGGATCCCGCTCGGCCCGGCCGTCACCCTGGAGGTGCTCGGGCCGCTGGCGCTGTCGGTGATCGCCGCGCGCCGGGTGGCCGCCTGGTGCTGGGCCGCGCTGGCACTGGCCGGGGTGGTCCTGCTCGGCCAGGGCGGGTTCGACCGGCTCGACCCGGCCGGCGCCGCGCTGGCCCTGACGGCGGGCGCCATGTGGGCCGCGTACATCGTCTGCTCGGCGCGCATCGGCGCGCGGTTCCCCGGCGCGGACGGGCTGGCCCTCGCGCTGACCGTCGCGGCGCTGCTGACGCTGCCGTTCGGGCTTGCGGACGGCGGTGGTCGCCTGGCCGACCCGATGGTGCTGGGGCTCGGTACCGGGCTGGCGCTGCTCGCCTCGGTGCTGCCGTACAGCCTGGAGCTGGCCGCGTTGCGGCGGCTGCCGACCGCGACGTTCGCGGTGATGATGAGTCTCGGTCCGGCGATCGCCGCCGTGGCCGGATGGCTGGTGCTCGGCCAGGCGCTGCGCCCGGTCGAGGTGCTCGCCATCGCGCTCGTGGTCGCCGCGAGCGCCGGCGCGGTCCGCGCCGCCGCGCCGCCGCCCTCGCCCGCGCCGCC
>NZ_JALJRJ010000037.1:0-28889 GCF_024519755.1 Micromonospora sp. Mcm103 | reverse complement strand
GGTGCTGCCCGTTGTACGGCACCACCGTGAAGTCCTTCAACGACACCCACCCCGAACGCGGCTGCGCCAACGCACCCGTGGACGACCACCGGTACGACGACGGCAGGCTGCACGTGCCACCCGGAGGCGGCGTCGTCGGAGGCGGCGTGGTGGGGTTACCGCCGCCACCGTCCACCCGGACGAGCTGCCACTGCTGGTTGGCGCCGTTCCAGTCGTCGTACTGGACGATGTTTCCGCCGTCGGCGGTCGAGGCGCCCTGCACCTCCACCACCTTGTTGCTGTTGCGGTTGATCAGGCGGACGTAGCCGCTGTCGGAGTCGGCCAGCCGGAACTGCTGGTTGGTCCCGTTGGTGTCGGACCACTGCACGATGCTTCCGCCGTTGGCGGTCGACCAGTTGTAGACGTCGAGCACCTTGCCGGACAGCCGTGACTTCAGCCGGTAGTAGCCGCCGCCGGAGTCGACGAACTGCCACTGCTGCTGGTTGCCGTTGTTGCGCGTCCACTGGGTGATCCGCGCGCCGTCGTTGGTGGCCAGGTTGTAGACGTCGAGCGCCTTGCCGCTGTTGCGGTTGACCAGGACGTACCAGGCGTTCGTGTCGACGCTCGCGGCGGCGGCGGGCGCGGACACGGCAGCCACCGCGGCGGCGCCGACGAGTACCGCGGTCGCGCCGGACGCGACGACTCGCGGCAGCCATCCGCGCCGTCGCGGCGGCGACACCGTCGATGGGGACCTACCGAATGCAAACATGTTCCTCCCTCTGATCACATGTTGTGAGCGCTAACAATTCGTCGTAGCGCACTGATCCCACACCCGGCCTGCCACGCGGCCATCCGCGCCCGCCCGGTGGGCCATCGATGCCGCCGTCCCGTGCCATCGACTGTGAGCGATAACACGTCGTTCGTCAAGTCGTAACAGTCGATGGACCGGCGAGCGCGCCGTCGGGGGGACCATGTCAGCTTCTCGACCCAGCACTACCGCTGCCCGCACCGCGGCCCGACAGTGCACACGGCTGGAGGGGGTGGGGGAAGTGGGGCAGCCGACGAACGAATCCGTCATGATCCGGGACTGGTTCAGCGTGCCGCGGGTGTCCGCCGAGGACCGGGCCGCGGTCTACGGCGCACGTACCCAGGACCCACGGGTGGAGTTCGTCGCGCTGACCGTCAAGTACTGGATGGACGCGCACGCCACACGCTCGACGACCCGCGAGCGCGTGCTGGCCGCGATGACCGGCCGTATCACCCCGGAGAACGTGTGGGACCTAGTCTCGATGCTCGCGCGACTGCGACTGGCCGAGGCGTTCTTCGACCTGGCCGCCTCCGACGTCGACTCCGACGGCACGTTCCGTCGCTACCTGCTCGGCCTCGACCCCGCGCTGCTCGACGCGATGCGGCACTACGCGGCCTGGAACGGGATCAACCCGAAGCTGTTCCTGGACGGGTTCGCCGTCGGCGTCGGGGAATCAGTCGCGACGGTGGTGGTCGACCTCGGCAAGCTCGTGCAGTTGATCGGCCGCCTCCAGCAGGAGCAGTTCACCACGCTCATCGTGCTCACAGTCGACCCCCGCGCCGGTGTCCAGCGCCTCGCCGACCAGGCCACTGTCGTACGCCAGGCGCTGGCCGGAATCGTCGCCGCGCTGGACCCGACGACGGTTCCGGAACGGCTGCTGGCCCTGTGGCGCGGCTGGGCGGCCGAGTTCGCCCGGCACCTGGACGACCTCGACCCGTTCGCCGCCGGCCGCCTGCTCGGCCGCGTCGCCGGCGACCTCTACCAGGTGCTCACCGGTCTGGTGCATCTCGCCCGGCTGCTCGGCGGCGTCGCGGTCCGCGCCGCCGTCCGGTACGTGCCGCTGCTGCTCGCGGGTGCCCGGGAGGCGCGCCTGCTGACCGCCCGGACGGCCGCGCTGCTGGTGGCGATCGGCCGGGCGGCGATCCTCGCCGCACCCCAGGTGGGCCTCGCGATGCTGCGGACGCTCTTCCCCCCGAAGGTGCTCGACGCGCTGTTCCGGCAGGGCCGGGTACTGCTCGCCGACGCCGAACTCACACTGACCCTGTTCAACCAGGCGGCGCACGCCGAGGCGTTCGCCGGCGCCGGGGCGGGCACCCGGCTCGGCGCGCTGGTGAGCCTCGACGGCCGGCCCGTGCTGATGGCGAGCATGTCGGAGACCGTGTCGTCGGCCGGCCGGGCGGCGACACGGGCCGAGCTGAACGAGGCGCTGGACGAGATCATCAAACGGGTCGAGGACCTGCGCGAGTTGAAGCCGCCGAAGACACCCCGGGACATCCGGGCCGCCGTCGTGCGCGCGGCCATCGCCCGGCAACTGGAGCAGCGACTGACCACCGCGTTCAACAGGGCGCTCCAGACCGTCGCGTACGAGGAGTTCCGCGCGTTGCGCAAGGCCGGGCAGGCGCAACCGTGGCGGCTCGGCCAGCAGGTGCACCGGCGGATGGCGGCCGAGGTCGCGCAGCTCGTCGGCCGGTCACCGGGCCTGGAGGCGTTCGCGGAGAAGTCGCTGGCCACGGTGGTCGAGGCGGTCCGCGCGGCCCACCCGGAGCTGGCGCCCGCGCTGCGCGGCTCCGAGGCGGTGCTGCGCCAGACGGTCGCCCAGATGCTGCTCGGCCACCCGGACCGGGACCTGCTGCTGCGCCTCGTCGGGTTCACCGGAAACCCGGCCGCGACCGGCGCGGAGAAGGCGCTCGCCACCCACCTCGCCGAACGGTTCCGGTGGAAGGCGTCCACCACTGTCGGTGACCTCCGCTCCGACCTGCTGCTCGTCGACCCCGAGGCGGCCCGCGTCACGAACGTCGACTGGACGTCCTCGACGAAGCTGGAGCGCTTCGAGAAGACCTGGGGGACCGTTGCCGACGACCTCGGGGAGACGTTCGACGGCCGCTGGGAGGCCATCGCGGAGGCGTACCAGCGAGCCGCCAAGGGCGGGGTGCCGGCCGAGGTCGTCGCCGGCCTCGACGAGCTGACCGCGCACGCCGTACGCGAGACGGTCGTCCGACAGGCCGCCCTCAGCCAGTTGTTCCCCGGGTTCTTCGTCACCTCGCACGAGATGGCGTACCGGGGCCTGCAAACCCTGTTCACACTGCCGCTGTAGAGGAGCACCGATGGGCAGAGTCGTCGTCGCCGACGCCGATCCGGCGACGCTTGGTTTCAGCACCGCGCATTCCGACCGGTACGTCTACTCCAACTACTTCGTACCGGTCCGGCTCACCTTCGGCGGTGGCGAGACGCCCATCCTGCCGTTCTACGTCAAGCAGGCGCTGATCGAGGCGATCCGCTACGGCGGGCTCGACGGCGACCGGCTGCCGCACCTGCTCAAGGAACTCGGCCTCTACGACCTGTGGAAGGCCAACCACATGGACGCCGCCACCGAGGCGCTGCCCGGCGTCGACTCGGGCATGTCGTACCGGGAGCCGCCGGCGCGGCGCCAGACGCTGCTCGGCGACCAGCAGGCGGAGTTCCTCGCCGGCCTGCTCCAGTCCGACGTGGGCATCGCGTTCCTCGACCGCACCCGGATCCGGCCGGTGGGCTTCGCGCTCGGCGAGCACGTCTACGCGCTGGCGCTCGCCCCCGGTGAGGAGGCGGTGCTGGAGCAGCGCACCTACACCAAGCGCGAGCTGACCCTGGAGGAGCAGAACGAGTCGGAACAGCAGACCGACGTCGAGCTGACCAGCGCGCTCACCACCGAACTCCAGGAGGGCTTCGAGCGGCAGAAGTCGCTCACCGACACCTGGGGGCTCAACGCGAGCCACACCGGCCAGTACACCAGCCCGACCGGCATCTGGGGCACCTTCAACGCCAGCCACACGATCGGCTTCGCCAGCAGCGTCACCGCGGCGAGCCAGGAGACGAGCCGCCGTGCCGTGAAGGACAGCCGGACCGCCACCTCGAAGGTCGCGGCGCGCTACCGCACCCAGCACAAGACCGACTTCAAGCTGGTCACCGAGACCGGCGCGGAGTCGTCCTCGAAGCGCACCGTCCGCAACCCGAACCGGGCCACGCCGATCACCCTGCACTACTTCAAGGTGCTGCAACGGCTGGAGCTGGCCCACGAGCGGTACGGCGCACGGGTCTGCTGGGCCCCCACGATCAAGGATCCGGCGTTCGCCTTCGCCCAGAAGATCATCGGCGGACGGCAGCGGATCCGCGACAACGCGGTCGCCGCGCTGCCCCCGATGCCGGTGAAGCCGGAGCGCCCGCCACGTGGCGCACCCGCCGCGGTGGAGACGCGCGTCGTGTACTCCCCCGTGGTCACGCTCGACAAGTGGGGATTCACCGGCGACATGAGCGCCGACTACGACGTCGACGTCGCGTTCGACGCCGGCTGGGAGTGGGACGGCGACGTCGACACGATCCGGCAGAACCTCACGCTGATCACCCGCCGTCCGCCGGACGCGATCGCCGCCCGGGTGGTGGGCGTGCCGGTGGTCACCGAGGCGGACGGGCGGCCGGTGCTGCGCGTACGCGTGCACGTCGGCGCCCGGAGCTGGCTGGCGGGTCCGGGTGCCGACGTGCAGCTCGCCGCCGGGTTCCGGCGTACCCCGACGGTGGTGGACCAGACCGCCGACGACGCGGCGTACAACGCGCTCGTCGCCGGTTACCTGACCGATCTCCAGGAGTGGCAGGACCGGCGCGACGAGGCGCTGGCCGCGGCGGAGGCGGCCGGGGACGAGTTCGAGGCGCGGCTGCGGGCCGGCTTCTCGCCGGTGAACGAGATGGTCTCGCAGATCGTGGAGACGCACTTCCCGGCCAGCGTGCGGGACGAGGCGTGGGAGATCGACTTCTGGCACCGGGTCTTCGACTGGGAGCGGGCGTCGTTCGTGGCGTACCCCGGCTGGTGGTCCGGCGGCGACGCCCGCGCCCCGGAGCGCGACCCCGGCGACTTCGTCAACGCCAGCTGGGCGAAGCTCTACCTGCCGGTACGGGCCGGGATGGAGCTGACCGCGCTGCGGTGGATCTTCGGCAAGGTGGTGGCGACGCGCCTGGCACCGGAGGTGGAGCGGGAGCTGGAGGCGTTCGTGGACGAGCTGACGACCTACCGGACCGGCCACCTCGGCAGCGGCGACGAGATGCCCGAGCTGACCACCGAGTGCCAGGACGTGCCCGAGCGGGTGTACTGCCTGGCGAAGTGGACCGAGCTGATGCCCACCGACGGCACCCACCTGGAGGTGGTGCAGGGCGTCACGACCGCGGCCGACGCGGTGACCGCGAAGGAGATCAGCGACGCGGAGGCGCTGCGGGCGGCGCTGCTCGACGGCGAGGTGCAGACCAACCGGCTCCGGACCAAGGCGTACGACCAGATGACCGAGCCGGCCGACGTCGACATCCGCCTCGGCACGCCGTCCGGGAGCGGCCCGGCCGTCTGAACCGCTCGTCCACCCCGGCCCCTCGGCTGACCAGGGGATCGGGGTGGACGATTTCTGCAAAAGTCTGGACTTTTGATTCGTAGCCTAGATGGGTAAAAAGACGCATAATTGATCCCTTACGGTCGCTCCCCCGGGCGACGACGACGCCGGCCGGCGAACCGTCCAGAGATTCACCTTCGCGCCAATGAGTCCATTGTGCTGGATCCCCCGGAGCTAATAGTGTGCCGTCGCTGCTGTGCTCGACGGGCGCATACACGAACCTAAGGAAAAGTCATGACTACCGTCCCCATGCGCCAGGAAGAGCCCCCGGTGTCGCTGGGCAGGGTCCGCGCGGAGCCCCTCGACCGGCTCTCCGCAGCGGACATATCCCCGATAGTGCGCCGGGTGATGGCGGCTCACCTCGATAAGACCCGGGTCCCCGCGGCGAAGTTCGGCTCGTTCATCTGATCTGCGATGTCCCCGGGGCCGGCCCGCGCGGCGCTCACCGAGTTCGTCCTGAAGGTGCACGCCAGGTGTGACCTGGCGTGCGACCACTGCTACGTCTACGAACACGCCGACCAGAGCTGGCGCCGCCGCCCGGTGCGGATGACGCCGGACGTGCTCCGGGCCGCGGCCGGACGGATCGCCGAGCATGCCGCCGCCCACCGGCTGCCGGACGTCACTGTCGTCCTGCACGGCGGTGAGCCGCTGCTCCTCGGCCCCGAACGACTGGGTCAGGTGCTCGCCGACCTGCGGCGGGTCATCGGCCCGGTCACCCGGCTGCGGATCGGCATGCAGACCAACGGCGTGCTGCTCTCCGAACGGTTCTGCGACCTGCTCGCCGACCACGACGTCGCGGTGGGCGTATCGCTCGACGGCGACCGGGCCGCCAACGACCGGCACCGGCGCTTCCGGTCCGGCGCCGGCAGCTACGACCAGGTGCTGCGCGCGCTCGCCCTGCTGCGCCGCCCGGCGTACCGGGGGATCTACGCCGGCCTGCTGTGCACGGTGGACGTGCGCAACGACCCGATAGCGGTGTACGAGTCGTTGCTCGCCCAGGAGCCACCGCGAATCGACTTCCTGCTCCCGCACGCCACCTGGGACGACCCCCCGTGGCGGCCGGACGCCGGCGGCACCGCGTACGCGGGCTGGTTGCGCGCGGTCTACGACCGCTGGCGGGCGGACGGCCGGCCGGTCGCCGTCCGCCTCTTCGACTCGCTGCTGTCCACCGCCGTGGGCGGACCCAGCGGCACCGAGTGGCTCGGTCTCGATCCGGTCGACCTGGCGGTGATCGAGACGGACGGCGAGTGGGAGCAGGCGGACTCGCTCAAGACCGCGTACGACGGCGCGCCGGCCACCGGTATGACCGTCTTCTCGCACGCGGCCGACGACGTCGCGGCCAGCCCGCTCCTGGCCCGCCGCCGCTCCGGCCGGGCCGGTCTCAGCGACGAGTGCCGGCGGTGTCCGGTGGTCGACCAGTGCGGCGGCGGACTGTTCGCCCACCGGTACGGCGCCGGGCACTTCGACCATCCGAGTGTCTACTGCGCTGATCTGAAAGAGCTGATCGTGCACGTGAACGAGAACCGACCGGCACCCGTCCGGCTCGACGCCGGCCTGCCCGACGACTTCCTCGACCGCCTCGCGGCGCCGACCGGCGACCGGGTCGCCATCGGCCGGCTCGTGGAGGCACAGATCGCCATCGTCCGTGCGCTGCTCGCCGAGGTGGCCGACCGGCTGCCGGCCGGCGGGGCCGGAGCCGACGGCTGGGAGGCGCTGACCGCGCTCGACCGTAGTGCGCCGGATTCCGTGGCCCGGATAGCGGCCCATCCGTACGTGCGGGCGTGGGCTGTCGACTGCCTCGCCGGCACCGGCACCGGCGCCCGGCAGGGGCCCGACTACCTGAGCGCGCTCGCGGCCGCCGCCGCGATCGACGCCGGCACCGCGGTACGCCTCGACGTGCCGGTGCGATCCGGCCGCCTGCACCTGCCGACGGTGGGCACCGTGCTGCTGCCCGAGGTGGGCGACGGCACCGCACGGGTCGAGACCGGCCCGGGCTCGCTGCGGGTGACCGCCGGGGACGTGAGCGTGGCGATCCGCCCCGGGACGTCCGGGGACGCGCCCCGGTGGTGGCCGACCCGCGTACTCGCCGCGGCGGACGTGAGCGTCCTGCTGGAGGACGGCGACCCGCACCGCGACTGCCACCGGCTGCCCGCCGGTGACCGGCTCGACGACGCGGGCGCCGCGCGCTGGGCCGAGACGTTCGCGGCGGCGTGGCAGGTGATCCGGGACGAGGTGCCCGGCCACGCCGAGGAACTGCGTACCGGGCTGCGGGCCGTGGTCCCGTTGCGGCGCAGCGGCGCGGGTGTCAGCGAGGCGTCGACCGCGCGGCAGGCGTTCGGCGGCGTCGCGGCCACGGAGACCGACGCGGGCTCGCTCGCGGTGCTGCTCGTGCACGAGTTCCAGCACAGCAAGATGAACGCGCTGCTGGACGTCTGCGACCTGGTCGACGGCACCCGCCCGATCGACATCACAGTGGGCTGGCGGCCCGACCCGCGGCCCGCCGAGGCCGTCCTGCACGGCATCTACGCGCACGTGGCGGTGGCCGACATCTGGCGGATCCGGGCCGACCGTCAGGTCGACGGCGCGCAGGCGGTCTACCGCCGGTACCGCGACTGGACGGCCGAGGCGATCGGCGCGCTGCAACGGGCGGACGCGCTCACCCCGGCCGGTTCGCGGCTGGTCCGGCAGGTCGCCCGCTCGATGTCCGGGTGGCCGTCGTGACCACCGCCGTTCCGCCCGCGTACCGGGTCGACACGCTCACCGCCGACCTGCGCGCGCTCGGGCTCGGCCCCGGCGACGTGGTGCTCGTGCACTGCTCCCTGCGCGCGCTCGGACCGGTCGACGGCGGGCCGGCCACGCTGGCCGACGCCCTGCGGGCCGCCGTCGGCCCGTCCGGCACCGTCGTGGTCCCGGCGCAGACCCCTGACAACTCGGTGAGCAGCCCCGCGTACCAGGCCGCGACCGCCGGGCTCACCGACGAGGAACGTCTGGCGTACGAGGAACGGATGCCCGGCTTCGACCCGGCCGTGACGCCGTCGTTCGGGGTCGGCGCGTTCGCCGAGCACGTACGCCGGCTGCCCGGCGCGGTCCGCAGCCGGCACCCGCAGACGTCGTTCAGCGCGTGGGGGCCGCGGGCGGCGGAGCTGATGCGCGTCCACGACCTCGACTCCCATCTCGGGGAGCGGTCCCCGCTCGCCGCCCTGGAGGCGGCCGGCGCCCGGACGCTGCTGCTCGGTGTCGGTTATGCGACATGCACCGCGCTGCACCTCGCCGAGTACCGGTTGCGCCGTCCGGCGCCGCGTCGTCCGTACCGCTGTTACGTGCTGCGCGACGGCCGCCGGGAACGGCTCGACTTCGAGGCTCCGCACCTGGATGCGGCCCCTTTCCCGGCGATCGGCGCGGAACTCGACCGGGCGGCGTTCACCCGGCACGGGACGGTCGGTGACGCACCGGCCCGGCTGCTGCCGATATCCGACGCGGTCGGCGCCGCCGTCGCCTGGATGGACGCCCACATCGGACGGTGAGGGCCTGGTAACCCGAGCGCAACCTCTCTACCCTGATCGATATACGCCGCATCGTGTCGACTGGGGAGCAGCGCGTGATCGTTACCGGTTGGGGGTCAGACACTCGTCCCGTGGAACGGTCGTGTCGTCGTGACCTCTGAGCGGCCCACGCTGCCGGGCCCGCCCTATTTCTTCCTCAGCTATGTCCCCCCGCCGACACACAACGACCGCACTCCGGGCGACCACTGGGTCCGCCGCTTCTATCACGATCTCAACCTGGCGATCGACGGCCGGCCCGGCGACCGGGTACGCCGGCAGGGCTTCGCCGACTTCATGGTGCGGCCGCCGGAGGCCCGGACGGAACGAAAACGCACCGCGCTGGCCGAGGCCGAGGTGTTCGTCCCGCTGTACTCGCCGGACTACCTCAACCGGGACGACTCGCGCCGGGAACGGGAGTGGTTCCGGCAACGGCTCATCCGGGCCGGCCGCCCGCCGGACGGCGACAACATCCTGCCGGTCCTGTGGATCCCGTCGCCCGCCGCCCTCCACGCGCCGGACCAGGCCCGGGCCGTGGCGATGGCCGCCGACGTGGACGTGTACGCCGCGAACGGCATGAGCGCGCTCTGCCGGCTCCAGAAGTTCCAGGACGCCTACAAGGAGGTGCTGGGCCGCCTGGCGCAGCACATCGTCGACACCGCCGAGCACACGCCGCTGCAACCGGCCGAACCGCCGACCGGCCCGACCGACCTGCCGTCGTCCCCGACCAGCGAGGTGCCGTTCCGGGCGGTGGTGATCGCACCCGACCAGCCGGTCGACCCGGGGCGGCTCAACGGCCGGTCCGACACCCACGCCGGCCGGTGGCGCCCGTTCCGCGGCCGGCCACCGGTGATCGAGGACGTGACCGACGCGGTGCAGCGACTGCGGATGCCGATCGACGTCTGCGACTTCGTCCCCGACGCCGGACTGTTCCGGTCCTGTCCGGGCGTACTCATGATCGATCCTCTGGTGGTCGAGACGCCGGACGGCGCGGAGGCCGTCCAGGCGGCCGTCGACTGCCTGCACGGCTGGGTGGGGGTCGTGCTGATCAGCGAGGACGCCCACCACGCCCACCGCTCGCACGCGGCCGGGTTGCTCGACCGGGCGGTGACCATGCTCTCCGCCACCACACGCCCGCTGAAGATAACCACGTGGGACGACTGGCGGACCGAGATCCACGATCTGGTCCGCCGGATGCGACGCCGCTACCTGGAGGCGGGACCGACCTACCCGCCACCGGGACCGCCCATCAACAAGCCCCGGCTCTGGGAGAACCCGCCGTCCGACGAGGGAGTGGACACATGACCCGACGTGAGGGACAGGTCGTCACCTTCTACTCCTACAAGGGCGGCACCGGCCGGACGATGGCGCTGGCGAACGTCGCCTGGATCCTCGCCGCCAACGGCAAGCGGGTGCTCGCCGTCGACTGGGACCTGGAGTCCCCCGGCCTGTCGCGCTTCTTCGCGCCGTTCATCGACCGGGACGCGCTGGAGAGCACCGGCGGGGTGATCGACCTGATCCGGGAGTACGAGTGGGCGACCACCACCAAGCAGGACAAGGGCGACGACCGCTGGCACGAGCAGTACGCCCGGGTGCACAAGTACTCGTTCTCGCTGAACTGGTCCAACTTCCCCGGTGACGGGACGCTGGACTTCCTCGGCGCGGGCCAGCAGAACAACGACTACGCGGGCGCGCTCGCCGGGATGAACTGGGACGAGTTCTACGAGCGGCAGGGCGGCGGCTACTTCTTCGACGCGCTGCGCGCCGACATGAAGCGCAACTACGACTACGTGCTGATCGACAGCCGCACCGGGTTCTCCGACGTCGCCGACATCTGCACCATCCAACTGCCGGACGTGCTTGTCACCTGCTTCACCCTCAGCGAGCAGGGCATCACCGGCGCGGCGAAGGTGGCGCGACTGGTCGAGCACCGGTACGGGTCGCGGCGGATCCGGGTGCTGCCGGTGCCGATGCGCATCGACCCGGCGGAGAAGGTCAAGGCGGACACCGGGCGGGCGGTGGCGCGGCAGCGCTTCAGCGGTCTGCCCAGCGCCATGAGCGAGGCCGAACGGGACCGGTACTGGGCCCGGATGCAGGTGCCCTACCAGGCGTTCTACGCGTACGAGGAACTGCTCGCCACGTTCGCCGACCAGCCCGGCGTCAACGGGTCGCTGCTGTCCGCGTACGAGTTGCTGGCCCGGGAGATCACCCGGGGCGAGGTGGAGTCGCTGCCGCCGATGAGCAGCGCGATCCGCGAGCGGGTCAACGCCCGGTTCACCCGTACCTCCAACTCGGTGGAGAACGAGATCATGCTCCGCCACGCCCCGTACGACCGGGTGTGGGCGGAGTGGATCGGGCACCTGCTGGTCTCGGCGGACGTCCGGGTGACCGACCCGTGGTTCACCGACGACGAGGCGCCCCGGACCGCCCGGGAGCTGATCATCGTCTCCGAGGCGAACGCCAACGAGGAGGCGGTGCTCGCCGCGCCGGACCGCTCGCCCGACCAGGTGCCGCTCGTCGTCTACGTGGCCGACGTGCGGCGCCTGGCGAACGTGCCGGCCGCGCACACCGTCTCGGTCGCCGGGCTGGAGGCGCGTACCGCCGCCGCGCGGATCCTGCGCCTGGTCGGCCGCGAGGGTGTGCCCGCCGACCTGGAACTGCCTACCGGTCCCCGGTTCCCCGGCCGGGACAACACGGTGTTCGAGGTGCCGGGCCGCAACAAGCGCTTCACCGGCCGTGAGGCGGACCTGCGCGAGCTGCGGACGCTGCTGCGCAGCAGCCCGAAGGTGGTGCTCTCCGGCACCGGGCCGGTGGCGTTGCAGGGCATGGGCGGCATCGGCAAGAGCCAGCTCGCGCTGGAGTACGCCCACCGCTACCGCGCCGCGTACGACATGGTGTGGTGGATCGACGCCGACCAGGTGCCGTTCATCGAGTCCGCCATCGGTGACCTCGCGCCCTACCTGGGCGTGCCGTCGTCGGAATCGAACCGGGAGAACGCCCGGCTGGTGCTCCAGGCGCTGCGCCGCACCGACCTCCGGTGGCTGCTGATCATGGACAACGCCGACGAGGTCGACGGCGTCCTGCCGTACGTGCCGGACGGCAAGGGCCACGTCGTCATCACGTCCCGGAACCTGCAGTGGGTCGAGCGGGCCACCACGATCCCGGTCGACGTGTTCAAGCGCGCGGAGAGCATCCAGCACCTCACCGAGCGGGTGCCGACAATGCGCGTCGACCAGGCCGACCGGATCGCCGCCCTGCTGGGCGACCTGCCGATCGCCGTGACCGCCGCCGCGGCCTGGCTGGCCGACACCGGCCACTCGGTCGACAGCTACCTCACCGAGATCGCCAAGTTCGGGCCGGGCGCGGTGATGGAACCGAACAGCAACGTCTCCGTGGAGGCCACCTGGGAGCTGTCGCTCAACCACCTGCGGACCCGGAACCCGGCGGCCTACCGGGTGCTGCAACTGTGCTCGGTGTTCGCGCCGGAGATCTCCGCCGACCTGGTCTACAGCGACGAGTTCGCCGAGGCGCTGGTGCCGTTCCACCCGCAGGCCAAGGAACGGCTGGTCCGCCAGCAACTGGTGCAGCAGGCCAACCGGCTCGCCCTGGTCCGGGTCGACCTGCGGGCCGAGAGCCCGTCCGGCGGCGAGCGGGGCCGGGGCGGCCTGGTGCTCATGCACCGCCTGCTGCAGCACGCCGTCCGGTCCCGGATGACCGAGGAGGAACTCGACGAGGCGCGCCGCCAGGTCCACCTCGTGCTCGCCGCCGCCCGTCCCGAGGGCGAGGTGGACGACCCCGACGGCTGGCCCCGGTTCCGGGTCATCTGGCCGCACCTGGAGGCGTCGAAGGCGCCGCTGAGCCACCGGGTGGAGGTGCGGGCGCTGATGATCGACCGGGTCCGCTACCTCCAGTTGCGCGGCGACCTGGAGACCGGCCGGCGGCTCGGTGAGGAGGTCGCGCAGACCTGGGAGCAGATGCTCGCCGAGGAGACCGACGCACGGGCGCGCGACGACCTGCGCCGGCAGTTGCTGCACCTGCAGTTCAACCTCGCCAACATCCTCGCCTTCCTCGGGCAGTTCACCGAGTCCCGGGCGCTGGACGAGGAGGTCCTCGCGGCCCAGCGGGAACTGCTCGGCGAGGACCACCCGCACACCCTGATGACCGCCGGCGGGCTCGCCCGCGACCTGCGCGGCATGGGCAAGTACAACGAGGCGCTACGCCTGGACGAGATCACGTTCAACGCGTGGAAGCGGAACTTCACCGAGGAGCACCCGCGCACCCTCGTCGCGCTGAACAACCTCGCCACCACCCAGCGCCTGATGGGCGACTTCCGGGAGGCCCGCAAGAACGACGAGATGGTGCTGGCCGGGCGCCGCGCGATCCTCGGCGAGGACCACCCGGACACGCTCGCCTCGTCCGCGTACGTGGGCATAGACATGCGCGACGCCGGCGACTACGAGCAGTCCATCGCCCGGCTCCGCGGCGTCCACCGGGACCTGCTGCGCACGGCCGGTGCCGAGCACCTGATGACCCTGCGCGCGCAGACCAACCTGGCGGTGTCGCTGCGCTCGGCGGGGCACGCGGTCGAGGCGGGCAAACTCCTCGAAGCGGCGTACGAGCTGCTGAACGAGCGGTTCGGGCCGGACAACCCGGAGACGCTGACCTGCCGGCTGAGCCTGTCCGTCAACCTGCTCACCGTCGACCTGTTCCAGCGGGCCAGCCGGGAACTGACCGAAGTGCACCGCGTCTACCAGAACAACCTCGGCCCGGGGCACCCGCTGACGCTCGTCTGCTTGGTCAACCTCGCCATGGTGGCCCGCCGCGCCCGGGACTTCGCCGAGGCCCGGCAGCTCGCCGGCCAGTCCGCCGACGCGCTCGCCGACGTGCTGGGCGACGACCACCCGTACCCCCTCTCGGGGTGGATGAACCAGGCCATCTGCATCGCCGAGCAGCCCGACCCGCCGGAAGGCCGGGAGGCGGCGGACCTGGAGGCGCTGGCGCTGTTGCGACGTGCCCACGACGGCCTGGACCGGATGCTCGGCCGCGACCACCCGAACACACTGCGCTGCCGGGCGAACCTCTTGGTGATGCAGGAGCGGGTGGAGGGCGGCCGGCGGGCGGAGCTGGAGGCGGTCACCCGCGAACTGACCTACCGGCTGGGCGAGAGCCACCCGGCGGTCGAAACCCTCCGGGAGAACCGGTTGCAGCGGCGCATCATCGACCCGCATCCGATCTGACGGTGGCCCGCTCCACCGGATCGGCCAGCCAGGCGAGGATCTCCGGCAGCACCTCCACCGCGCCGAAGTGCGCGCTGCGCGGCTGCACGTGCAACTGCGCGCCGGGGATCTGCTCGGCCAGCCAGCGGGTGTGGCTGGCCGGGGCGAAGTTGTCGTCCGCGCCGTGCCAGAGACGTACCGGCATCCGGATGTCCGGGAGCGTGACGCCCCAGTCGGCGCGCAGTGCCAGCACGTCGTCGATCCAGCCGTGCGGCCCCTGGCGCAGCGCCTCGGCATAGGCGTCGGTGAGCTGCCGGCGGATCGGCACCCCGGCCACCACCCGCCGGTCGGCCTCGGTCATCTGCCCGACCAGCAGCGCCAGCAGCGAGCCCGGGTCGTCCATCGTGCGCTCGGCCCGCAGCCGCAACTGCTCGGCGAGCATCGGCACGTCGTGCTCGGCGGCGCCGTAGTCGCGCACGTTGGCGTCGGTCATGCCGCCGAACCAGTCCAGCCCGGTCGCGCCGGCCGGGGCGAGGCCGACCAGGACCGCGGTCCGCCGTACCCGGTCCGGCAGCAGCGCGGCGCAGGCCAGGGCGTGCGGACCGCCGCCGGAGCGCCCCACCACCGAGAACCCGTCCAGGCCCAGGTCGTCGGCGATGGCCGCGACGTCCGCCGCGGCGTCCGCGACGCGGCGGCCGGGCAGCCGGCTGGAGCCGCCGTAACCCGGCCGGTCGTACGAGATCAGCCGTACGCCGAGCCGGTACAGCACGATGGACCGTGGTCGTGGACCGTTGCGGCTGCCGGGTGTGCCGTGCATCAGGAACACGGGCCAGCCGCGTTCCGCCCCGGCGATGTCGACCGCCAGGTTCCTCCTTCCCGTCCGGACGATGTGCTCTCGGTGCCTGGGCGAGTGTGCCAATCGGGGCCTCCGGACGGGTGGTGGCGGTACGGGGTCACACCGCGGCGCGCAGCGTGTCGAGGGCTGACGCCAGCGAGACCTCGGCGGGCACCCGGTCGTGGGCCCGCAGATAGTCCAGGAGCAGGCGGCACAGGCTCGCCTCGTCGAGGAACTCGTCCGGCAGCCGGTGCGCGAGCAGGGCGTGCATCGTCTTCGGCGGGATCTTCGGCCAGGCCAGGTCGGCGTACTCGTCCAACGCCATCAGCAGCCACAGCGCGGTGCGGTTGTCGACTCGCGCGGCGGCGAACTGCTCGGCCATCTCGGCCGACACCACGCCGTCCTCCAGCGGCAGCTCCGCGAGCCGGTCCTCGATGTCGGCGAGCACCCGCCGGACCCGGGGCACGTACCGCTGCGGCAGCCGG
Source organism: Micromonospora sp. Mcm103 (assembly GCF_024519755.1). Taxonomy (NCBI): domain Bacteria; kingdom Bacillati; phylum Actinomycetota; class Actinomycetes; order Micromonosporales; family Micromonosporaceae; genus Micromonospora; species Micromonospora sp. Mcm103. The sequence goes on along the minus strand of NZ_JALJRJ010000037.1, from coordinate 13,402 downwards.
TGCAGCCCGTGCCGCAGGATGAGGGCGTGCAGCACCGCGTGGTCGTCGGTCGTGCCGAGCGAGTCGACCAGCTCCGGGAACTCGTCGATCAGGTACGGACACGAGATGATCAGCTCGGGTGGCGCGGTGGGCGAGTCGGGCAGCCGGCTCAACGCCACCCGGGTCAGTCCGCACACCACCTCGCGGGGCAACTGCGCGCCGTCCTCGGCGAGGCATTCCAGCAGGACCGTGGCGCTCGTGCTGGACACCGCCTCCGGTGACTCGACGGCACGCGCCCACAGCCGCCGGTAGCTGCGCTCGTCGTACAGGATGAGCTGGTGCAGGGACGGCACCGGCCAGCGGCGGGTGGCGAGCGACACCAGGTCGGCGTGGAACCGGCCGGCCTCGAAGCTGTCCGGCTGCTGGCCGCGCCACGTCCGCGCGCCCGCCTGCAACTGGCCGTAGGTGGTGATGTCGCCGAGCAGCCGCGCCTCCTCGGCGGCCACGTTCACCGTCTCCCCCCGGCGTTCGCGCCGCCGCTCGGCGATGATCCGGCCGTCGGCGTCCCGGTTGAGCCAACTGATCATCGCGAGCTGGCCCTTCTCGTCCAGCCCCGCCCGCCACAGCCGGACCGTGGACACCCAGGTCGCCTCGTCCATCAGGTCGGTGTGACGTACGCCGTCGGGTGACACCAGCGCGGCGAGCGCGACCAGGTTCGCGGTGTACGCGGCGAGCAGCCGCACCGGGTCGTACGGCGCGGGCCGGTAGCCGTCCACGCCGGCCAGGTCGGTCCGCTGCCGGGCCTCGGCCAGCAGGCCGGCGATGGTCTCCACGATCGCGTCCCGCTCCTGCGGATGGCGGGAGCTGAGATCCCGCGCGAACTCGACCAGCGCCTCCCGCTTGACCAGCGGCTGGTGGGAGAGCAGCGCCCGGAACTGACCGGTGTCCAGCTGATAGCCGAAGCCGGCCGGGCTGCGGGTGTGCCGGCGCAGCTCGGCCAGGCTCCGCAACGCCCCGACGACGTACTCGGCGATCAGGAAGTCCCCGATCGTGGTGTGCAGGAACTCGTACGTGCGCCGGGCGTCCTCGCCCTGCACGTCGTCCGGGCCGTACACCACGAAGAACGCGGCGGTGACCAGCTGTTCCGGGCCGAGCACGTCGCCGAGTTCGAACCGGGAGCCGTCACCGCTGCGGGAGCCGAAGCAGTCCAGGTCGAGGCGGAGCGCGGCCCGGTTCACCAGTTCCCGGTTGCGGTTGAACATGGCGAACGCGGTGATCGCCAGGTCGCGCCGGAGCTGGTGCTCGCGGGCCTCCCGCTCGTGGTGCGCGAGCGCGGTCGGCGCCTTCTCGCTGACCTGCCGCCTGATGAACGCGGTGAGCAGCCCGGTGAACAGGTCGGACCGGGAGATGGCGGCGGGACGGCGGTCGGCCCAGTGCTCGTTGTAGTAGATAGCGAGCAGCGTGAGCAGCAGCGGCTGGCGGGCCAGCTCGCCGTGCGACAGCAGTTCCCCGGCGGACAGCCGACGGTAGCCGGGCCGGTCCTCGTTCGCCGCGTTGACGGCGGCCAGCCAGGCGGTCACCTGGGCGTCGGTCAGGTCTTCCAGCCGGACCAGCACGGTGCCCTGCGGCACGCTGGCGCGGTCCATCACCAGGATCCGGGACGTGATGATCGGAATGACCGAGTAGCCCAGGTCCCACTGGGTCTCCTGGAACTCGGCCACCCGGTCGATGTACTGCGAGTGGGCGGTGCCGGTGACCTGGACGAGTTCGTCGAACCCGTCGAAGATCACCACGACTGTGGTGTGCTGGGTGGCCCGGCGCAGGTCCGCCCAGCGGATGCGCTCGTCCATCACCTGCTCGATCGCCGCCTCGATCTGCTCGGTCGGCGACGTGTCCCCGGACATCCGGCGCAGCGGCACCACTATCGCGGTGAAGCGGGTCGCCGGTAGCCGGGCCGCGATCACCCGGGTCAGCAGCGTCTTGCCGGCTCCTGGCTGGCCGAGGAGCAGCAGCGGACGGTGCAGGCTCGCCGGGTCGGTCAGGTACCGGGAGAGGAACCCGACGAGGTCACCCCGGCGCGGCTGGTCGTCCCACCAGGCCTCCCGCTCCGGAGAGGTGTGCTTGCCGTACTCGGCGGCCCGGAAGTCGGGGCTGATGAAGCCGCTGTCCACGTTCGGCAGTCGCAGGTGGAAGTCGACGTCCTTGATCCGCAGCAGCGGCTGCCGGAACACCGCCGAGAGCGAGCCGGTGAGCCGGTCGAGGGATTCACGGAGCAGGTCGGGCCGGTCGGCGGCGACCGGCCCGGACAGCTCGGCGAGGTTGCGGTAGAGCTGCGCCAGCGCGTCGAGCCGGGCCGAGACCTCCGTGGTCAGCGTGCGGTTGTCTCTCAGGTTGTGCTCGATCGCCTCCCGCATCATCCGGAACCCGAACTCGGGGAGGTCCGTGGCGAGCCGGTCGAAGCGGTCCTGGTAGTGCGACATGGAACGGCTCACCACTCGGGAGCCCAGCGACGTGAGGTCGAGCCCGCGCCGCACCGACGGCCACGCGGCCAGGCCCTCGCAGAACGCGATGGTGGCGTCGTAGAGCCTGACGTAGGCGGCCTTGACGTCCCGGCGGGTGTCGTCCATGCCGTACACCGAGGAGGGCAACGGGAAGTAGCCGCCGTCGATCTCCTGCGGAAGCGTGTGGTGCCGCCGCTCGGCCGGCACCATGCCGACCTTTTCCTCGTCGGTCAGTTCCAGCCTGTCGAAACCCGGCCCGACCTCGTCCCGGAAACCGTCGAAGAACGCGGAGAGCGCCAGCACGGTATGGCTGGCCTCCAGCAGCTCGTAATACGATTTCCCGCCGGTCGTCCGGATGCGGCCGGCCTGGTTTCCGGTGGCGTCCCGGACGAGCTGCACGAGTGCGTTCTTCGGGCCGAGCAACGCGAGCGCCGTACCGTGGGAGAGGGCTCCGGCGCCCAGGATCCCCGCGCTGACGACCTTGTCGGTCTCGGTGATGCGCGTGCTGCCCGGGGCCAGCAGTCGTAACGCATCTCGATAGCTGAGGCTCGAACGGCGCGGCATGCCGCCCCTTCCGCTGCTGGCGATCGGATTCTTCAAGGATAGAAACTTCAGTGACGGAAAGCTATCGATTCCTCACCGGGCGGCGGCTTTACGACGACTTTTCCATTCATTCATCTCATTCATCCGGTAAATGCGGCGAAGGCGTCCGACCCCTATGGTCGACGGGTGGACCACACACGGGTACGGCAGGCGTACGGGGCGGTCGCGACGCTCTTCATCGAACTGTTCGGCACCACCGGCAAGGTGCACGCGGACGACCTCGCGCTCATCGGCCGGCACCTGACCGTCCGGACCGGTCCGGTGCTCGACCTCGGATGCGGGCCCGGTCACCTCACCGACCATCTCCGTTCGCTCGGCGTCGACGCCACCGGGATCGACATGGTTCCCGAGTTCGTCGCGCACGCGCGGGCGACGTATCCGGACGGCGCGTACCGGCTCGGGTCGCTGGACCACCTCGCCGTCCCCGACCACTCCGTCGCCGGCATCCTCGCCTGGTACTCGCTGATCCACCTCCCGCCACCGGAACTCGACGGCGTGCTGGCGGAGTTCCGCCGCGCGATCGTGCCGGGTGGACGGCTCGTGGCCGGCATCTTCGTCGGCGACGAGGTGGGCGCCTTCGACCACAAGGTCGCCACCGCGTACCGCTGGCCGGTGGACGAGTTCTCCGCGCGCCTGCGGCGGGCGGGGGTCGCGGAGGTCGAGCGCCTGACGCGCCTCGACGACGAGGCCCACCGTCCGCACGCCGCCGTCGCGGCCGTGGCGTCCGGGGCCTGAGCGCACACCATCGTCACCAGGCCGCAACCGAACGCGGATCGCGGAGTGACACGGCGCTGTCACCGTCGGAGCATGGCCACGCGAAGGGGTACGAGGACACGCCGGGCCGTCGCGACACCGGCCGCCGCCCTGATCGTGCTGGCCGGGCTGACCGCCTGCACACCGGAGGTGAAGGGCGTCACCGGCCTCACAGTGGACGCCCGTGGCCGGCCGCACGCGGTGCTCGCCTGGTGCGCGGACCGGCCGCCCGACGTCGTGGTGCTCAACTCAGTGACGGAGTCGGCCGGTGCGCCGATGTCGGAGCGACCGTACCGGCCGAGACGGAAGTACGACGTGCCACGCGAGGCGGCCGCGCCCGCCCTCGTACCCCTTGAGGGTTTTCCGCCCGGGCCGGTGGTCGACGCACAGGCGGCGTTCCAGGTCTCCGGCGCCACCCACGACAACAGCTTCCGGACCGAGGGCGTGGACTTCCGGATCGCCGAGCTGGCCGAGCTACGGCCGGGGTCGGTCCTGGTCACCGACTTCGACGACAGCGGGGAGGTGGTGCGGACGGTCCCGCTGGACGAGTTCACCGAAATGGGCGAGAAAGCGTGCTGACCGTTGTGTCAGGATCGGCGTTCGGAGTTCGACGGCCGGAAGGACACCATGCCCGCGTACGCCATCGCCCACCTCCAGGACGCCGCCCCGCACCCGGACATCGCCGAGTACATCGAGCGTCTCCCCGGCACCCTCGCTCCGCACGGCGGCCGTTTCCTCGTGCACGCCACGCCGCACGAGGTGAAGGAGGGCGCCTGGCCCGGCGCCGTCGTGATGCTCGGCTTCCCGGGCATCGCGGATGCGCGGGCCTGGTGGGACTCGCCCGCCTACCAGGAGATCGCGCCGCTGCGCTCGCGGCACATCGAGGGCGACATCATCCTGGTCGAGGGCGTCCCCGACGACTACTCCCCGACCGGCATCGTGCAGGCGATCCGGGCGGCGGCGTCCTGAGCCGGCCCGGGCGGCGCCCCCGCGATCTCGGGATCGTCGTCGGGTCGCTGCCCACCGGGCCGCACAACGCGATCACCGACGTCCCCGGCGTCCTGGTCGGTCACACCACCGTCGACGACGGCGCCGACCTGCACACCGGCGTCACCGCGATCGTGCCGAGCGGGCTCGGCCCCGGACGGTGGACGCTGCCCGCCGCGGTGTACACCGGCAACGGCCACGGGAAGCTCGTCGGCTCGACGCAGGTGGACGAGCTCGGCGTACTCGAATCTCCGGTGGTCCTGACCGCCACGCTGTCGGTGTTCCGGGCGGCGGACGCGCTGCTCGGTCACCTGATGGAGCGCCGGCCGGACGGGCTGTCGTTCAACCCGCTGGTCGGTGAGACGAACGACGGGCACCTGTCGGACATCCGCCGCCGCCCCGTCACGGAGGCCCACGTCCTGGCGGCACTCGCCGGGGCGAGCGGCGGACTCCCCGCCGAAGGCTGCGTCGGCGCCGGTACCGGCACCACCGCCCTGGGCTACAAGGCGGGCATCGGCACCTCGTCCCGCACGGTCCGGGCCGCCGGCCACACACGGACGGTCGGCGCGCTTGTCCAGTCCAACTTCGGCGGCGTCCTCACCGCGCTCGGCGTGCCGCTACCCGTCGACGAACTGGTCCCGGCCGCCGACCGGACCGAACCACCGGGCAACTCGTGCATGATCGTGGTGGCGACCGACGTACCAGTGGACGCGCGCCAGCTCCGCCGGCTCGCCCGCCGGGCCGTGTTCGCGATGGCCCGGGTGGGCGCGTCGTTCAGCAACACCAGCGGGGACTACGCGATCGCGTTCACCACGTCGGATCAGCAGCCGATCCCGGACGGCGCGATCGATCCGGTGTTCGCCTGCGTGCTGGACGCGGTCGAGGAGGCGCTGCTCAACTCGCTGTTCACCGCGGTCACCACCACCGGCGTGGGCGGTCGTACCAGTCACGCGGTTCCCCACCGGGCCGCCGTCGAGCGGCTGGCGGCAGCGGGACGGCTCACGGCCCGGCCGTACGCCTGATCCGGCGCCCCTCTCGCCGTCGGCCGTTCGGCGAGGGGCCGAGTCCGATCATCCGCCGCTTCGATGCCGATGCTCCGGCCGACGCCGACCGTTTCGTCGCTTATCACGCCGGTAAGGTCCGGTCTGTCGGCTCAGCGACACTGCGGGCCGCAGGCGTCGCTCCACACTGCCCGCTGTGACCGAACTCCCTCCCCAGAATCCGCGGCGCGAACAGGCGCCGCTGCCCGACAAGCCCGGCATCCCGCTCTCGGCACCGCCACGGCCGTCGTGGTGGAGCCGCCGGCCGGCTGCGATCAAGGTGTTCCTCGGCCTCGCCTGCAGCGGCGCGCTGCTGGGCATCGGCATGACCGGATGCGCCACTTCCGAGCCGAGCGGATCGCCGGAGAAGGTGGCCCAGGGGGTGCCGACAGTGGCGGCGCCCACCACCACGGCCCCAGCGCCCGAGGCCAGCACCGTGTCGCCCGAGCCGTCGCCGTCACCCACCACGGCCGCGCCGGCCACCGCGAAGCCCGCGTCGAAGCCGAGCCCGCGCAAGACCACGAAGCCCGCCGTCTACTACAAGAACTGCGATGCCGTACGCGCAGCCGGCAAGGCGCCGCTGCTGCGCGGCCAGCCGGGGTACCGGACCGGGCTGGATCGCGACCTCGACGGCGAGGCATGTGAGCCGAGTGGCGGCAACGGCGACTCCGGCGGCGGAAGCACCGGCGGCGGCAGTTCGGGCGGCGGCGGCAACGACCCGCGCTTCGGCACCTGCAAGGAGGCGAACGCCAACGGGTACGGCCCGTACCGGCAGGGCAAGGATCCCGAGTACTACTGGTACATCGACCGGGACAACGACGGCATGGTCTGCGAGTGACACGCGACGCCGGGGCGGAGCCGTGCGGTGCCGCCCCGGTTGTCACTCCAGCTCGGCGTCGAATGCCTGCCGGGCGTGCTCGATCTGCGCCATGTGGGCGTCGGCCCATTCGAGCAGCACGTCGACAGGTGCACGCAGCGTCTTGCCCAGCGGGGTGATCCGATACTCGACCGCGACCGGGCGCGTCGCCACGACGTGACGTTCGACGATGCCGTTGCGTTCGAGCCGCCGCAGAGTCGCCGTGAGTGACTTCTGCGTCACCGCCGGAATCGCGCGGCGCAGCTCGTTGAAGCGGCACGGGCGCTCGCACAGCTCGTTCAGGACACTCAGCGACCACTTGTCCAGCACCTGGTCGAGCAGCTCGCGGTGCGGTGCGTCGATGCGCAGCTCGCCCGTACCGGAGGTGGCGGTATCGCTCATGAAACCAGGTCTCCTTGAAGTGTCCTCCGTCAACTAGGTATCAATGGTAAACCTCAGTTGCCCAGTGGAGGAGCACCGATGTCCGTCACCCGTCTCAGCCCTGCCGGTCTTCAGCCGAACACGCCGTACCACCACGTCGCGGTGGCCACCGGATCGCGCCACATCCACGTCAGCGGCCAGGTCGCACGACTGGACGACGGCACACCGGTCGCCACCGGAGACCTGGCCGGTCAGGTCGCGCAGGTGCTGCGCAACACCGGCCGCGCCCTCGCCGGCGCGGACTCGTCGTTCGAGGACGTGGTCCGGCTGACCTTCTACGTCACCGACTGGACGCCCGAGAAGATCGGACCGTTCATGGCCGGGATCGAGTCCGTCGCCGAGGAACTCGGGCTGCCGCAGCCGCTTCCGCCGGCGTCGCTGATCGGGGTCGATCACCTCTTCGAGCCGGACGTGCTGGTGGAGTTGGAGGCGACCGCGATCGCACACTGAGCGCCCGGGTGCCCCTACGGTCCAGGGTCAGCTGGAGTTCACCATAGGGGCACCTGGTCGACGACACCCACCTGAGCCGTGTTCGGTGGCCTGGGCGGGCCGCCGGGATCAGCCCGCGGTGCAGGAACGGATCTGGGGTCTGGCGCTACTGTTGCCGTTCATCATCGTGGTGAAGCCGAAGGTGTTGCCGCTGCCGTTGGACCGCATCGTCATCACGTAACCGGTGCTGTCCCAACTGGGGGAGCCGTTCCAGGTAGTGGAGACCCGCTGCGGCGGGGTCAGAGCCACGACCACGGTCCAGTTGCTGGCCCCCTGAACCGTCACCGAGGTGTTGTACCGGTCACCCCAGACGTTGGGGGTCGTCGCCGTCGCCGTGCACCCGCCGCTGGGAGGCGGAGTGGTCGGCGGCGGGGTGGTCGGCGCGCCGGTCGGCGCCGGAGTGGTCGGCGGCGGGGTGCCGTCCGGGGCCACCGCTCGGCCGGTGCTCGGTGAGATCATGCCCGGACAGAGGTTGCGGCTGGTCAGGTTGGCCATGATCTGCGGAATCGCGTCGCGGGTGTTCTGAATGCCGTCGTGCATCAGGATCACCTGGCCGGCCTGGAGGCGGCTGGCGTTGGAGACGATCTGGCTGACGCTGGCGCCGTTCCAGTCCTGGGAGTCGACGTCCCAGATCACCTGGCGCAGGCCGAGCGACGCGGCGACCGACTGGAGGGTCGAGTTGGTCTCCCCGTAGGGCGGGCGGAACAACTGTGGCCGGACGCCGGTCGCCGACTGGATCGCCGAGTTGGTCTGGGAGAGGTCCGACTGCATCTGGCTCTGGCTCATCGAGGTCATGTGCGCGTGGTTCCAACTGTGGTTGGCCACCCACATGCCCGCGTCAACCTGGGCCCGCGCGGCGGACTGGTTGCTCTGCACGTTCTGCCCGACGTTGAACATGGTCGCCCGTACGCCGTTCGCGCGCAGCACGGACAGCAGAGCGCCGGTGCTGCCGGTGGGCCCGTCATCGAAGGTGAGGCCGACGTACCCGTTGCAGGTGGCGGCGCTGGACGGAGTGGCGGCGACCGCGAGACCGGCGGCACTCAGCGCCACGGCGGAGGCGAGCGCGGCCAACCGGACGGTGAGACGCGATCGGGGGGCGGACGGGCAGCGGGAGCCGCCGATGCTGGCGTACATGCGCAGGTCCTCCTCGGGACGGGTGATACCTGACGACGCATGGCGTCAATCGACAGAGATTGATGTTGCCGGCGTTCGGAGTATTGCAGCGGCGTTTCGAGCACGTCAATGATTTTCCGGAAGTTTTCCGGAACTACGTGCCTGACGACGCGCTGGACTCCCTCGGCGAGAAGCGGAAAGCGACCTGATCCCCAAGAGCATGTCCAGGCCGTCCGGGGCGCAGATGGTCCTGGTCCTTAAGCGCTCGACAACTCGATCGGTCCGGCCCCGTCCGGTCCCGTTCGCCCCGGTGGCTCCCAGACTGTCGCTTGGAAATTATCGGTGCGGGTCCGTTCATGGGCTCGGCGTGCTGGTCACCCCGGTCCTACGTGGCCTGGTCCACCACCGGGTTGCCTCTCACCAATGGCGCGCAATGAAACGTGGTCGACCTGGCGGCTACGTACGGAGGAGGTGCGTGAGGTCAGCGGCGAAGCGGGTCATCTCCTCCCCCGCTTCGAGCACGAAGACCGCTCTAGCGGACCAGGCTGTGTCCTCCAGGTCGAGACCGGGAGCCCGGAGAGTCACGCCCAGCGACACGTAGCCTCGTCCGTCGTGCCGGGCATCGATCGCGAGTTCGCGCTCCATGGACGTCCAGGTACGAGTCCCGTTCCAACCACACCAGTCGGCTGCGAGCCTCTGAACGAACGCCGGCAGCGTCGTCGCCAGGTCGGCATAGCGGCCGTCGATCTTGGCGACCATCGAAGCGGTCATACCCTCTTCGTGCAACGCAGTCGCGATCGTGAAGACGTAGCCGTCACCGTACGGATCTCGCGGCGGATGGACGACCCATCGCGCACCGCTGTAGGGCTGCAAAACGAACGGCTCAGTCATGGTGGCTCGCAGTATGCAGGGTTACTGACGCCCTCGCCTCTGTGAGGCCAGTGGCTCCCACAACCGCACCGAGCCCGCCGAGGACGGATACGAGAAAGCCCTCGACCTCGCCATTTCGGCTGGTCAGGGGCTTCTCCGGTGCTGTGCGCCCGAAGGGACTCGAACCCCTGACCTTCTGATCCGTAGGCAGCGCCCTGATCAGAAGAGCTCATGGCCTTAGGGCCACATCGAACTGTGGCCCGCCCAGTACAGTTCCGTCACCCTCAGAAACCGCTTCGATGACGGGAAGACCTTCGCACTTACGCTGCGCTGCGGCTCCTGGGTTCTGTCCACTGGGGACGATCTGTGTCATAACGATGTACTACCCTCCCCGCGAACTGTGGACGAGGAGGCTTTATGCGCAGGTTCGTGATGCCGGACGAGGACGCCTGGCACATGCCGAAGGATTGGTCGGGCCGTGTCCATCCGCGGCGAGGTGGCCGGTGGCGTCCGGTAATCGCCGATCCGGCGGGCGCCGAGCAGCGGCTTCGGGACCTCCTCGCGACGGACCGGATCACGCAGGGACGTGCCCGCGTGCTGGGCCGCAACGCCGTCTTCGACGCGGCGCTGGTCGCCGCCGGTGAGCGGCATCTGCGGACACCGGACGACGACCCGGTCGCCGCCGCGGTGGCGGCACTGCTGCTCGTCTATCGCAACGTGCCCGCCGACGCGCAGGCCCTGGTGGACGCGTGGGTGGCCCGGGCCGGGCTGCTGTTCGCGGTCCGGGCCGTCGTGGCGGCGAACCAGATCTGCCACACCGGTGAGCTCTGGACCCGCGCCTCCGAGGGCAACACCTACGAGCAGGGGTGGCGCGGCGATGACCTCGGCGCCACGTACGCGGTGGCCCGGGCGGTCCGGCGTCACCTCGCGGTCGCGTCGGACCGGGATTACAGGGAGGCGGAATCCGTCCTGGCCGGGCATCGGAGCTTCCCAGCCGGCCGCATCTTGTCCTCCTACCTGATGCCGACCCGGCAGGACTGGGTGGACGAGGACTGCGCGGCGGCAGCGGCATGGTTCGACGAGCCCGGCCGGGAGGAGTGGATCCAGGCCGATCACCGCACGATGTCCGGGATCCTGTTACTGGCCGCGAGCCGCACCGAACATCTCGAGCAACTGCGCGGCGCGATCCGCCGGACGATGCTCGGCTTCGAGGAACCCGGGGACGCCGTCACGGTGCTGGACGGTGTGGGACCGGCCGCCGTCACCTTTCTGGCTGACGATTTCTATCTGAGACTGCTCTACCTGCACGACGGGAGCACCCTGGATAAACCGGCACGACTCAACCCGGATGCGGCCCGGTTCGTCGCCGGCACACCCAGCGACGACGCGATGCGGATCCTGGTCCGCGACCACCTGGACGAGAAGCCGTGGCGGCCGGGGAACCTGCTCAAGTCGGGCGTGCTGACCCGCTACCCGCTGCGGGTTCTGCGTGTCCTCGCCGAGCGCGACGACGCGGTGTCGCGTGACCTGTTCGGCGCGATGGTGCTCACCGAGCCGCGTTGGATCCCGCACCTGGCCGGGCCGGGCCGCGCCCGGGCCGAGGAGATCGTCGCGAACGGCGGGGCCGGGCTCGGCGCCGGATGGGCGACGATGCTGGACCAGCAGGACTACTACCGCCCCATCGACGGCGCGGACAACGTGAAACGGGCCGTCGCCGCGCTGGCCGCGATCCCGACCGAAGAGGCGTTCGGGCTCGTCGTGGACCGGGTCGAGCGCCAGTACTTCCGGCCGGCGTTGCTGGCGGCGGCCAAGCGCGATCCCGGGACGGCGCTGCGGGCACTGCTCACCGGCGCCACCGAGCCGCCCGTCATCGAGTTGCTGCGCGACCACGTTCTCGCATATCCCCAGTCGCTGGCGGCCCTCGACGACGACGGCCGGTCCCGCGTCCAGGCGATCACCGGTCTCCCTTCCTCCAGCCCGGAGGGCGTGGTGCCACCGATTCTGGCCGGCGTGCTGCCGCGGGAGCCGGACCTGCCGGAGTGGCTGATCCCCGCCAAGCTTCCCGAGGTCACCCTCCGCGACACCGGCGAGAGACTGGCCTCGGAGGCGGTCCACCGCCTGTGTGTGTTACTCGCCCTCTCCACGATCACCGAGCCGCGACCGGAGCTCATTGCCGCCCGTGACATCTGCGAGCCACGACAGCTGGGAGCTTTTGCCTGGGCCCTCCTCGAGCAGTGGCGCGCGGCCGAATACTCGCCGAAGAGCGGCATCGCGCTGGTGTCGATCGCCACGCTCGGTGACGACACCACCGTCGCCGACCTGGTGGCCGTCCTGCCGCAATGGTCGTCCGTCAGCGCCCGGATCCGCGCTGCGATGGACGTGCTCGCCGCGATCGGCACCGACGTCGCCCTGACCCAGCTGCATCGGCTCAGCCGCAGAGCGGCAACCGCCGGTCTGCGCGAGCACGCCTCCCAACGACTCGCCGGCACAGCCGCCGCCCGCGGCCTCAGCCCCGAGCAGCTCGCCGACCGGATCGTGCCGGACCTGGGTCTCGACGCCGATGGCCGGACGGTCCTGGACTACGGGCCACGCCGATTCACCCTGAACCTCGACGAGCAGTTGCAACCGTGGATCGCGGCCGGGGACGGACGCCGGTTGTCCCGGCTGCCGCGGCCGGCCGCCGCCGACGATCCGGTGCTGGCGCCGGCGGCGTACGCGCGGTTCGCCGACCTCAAGAAGGAGGTCAAGCAGATCGGCGGCGAGCGCATTCGGGCCATGGAGGACGCCATGGTCACCGGTCGCCGGTGGAGTGCGGCCGAGTTCCGCGCCCTGTTCCTGGATCACCCGCTGATGTGGCAGCTCACCCACCGGCTGCTGTGGGCGGCGTCCGGCGAACACGGCACGGTCTGTTTCCGGGTCGCCGAGGACCGTACGTTCGCCGACCTCTATGACCAGGCATGGCAGCTCGACGACACGGCCACCGTCGCCGTGCCGCACCCGTGGCATCTCGGCGACGACCGGACCGCCTGGTCGGAGATCTTCGCCGACTACGCCGTCATCCAGCCCTTCCCGCAGCTGGGCCGCGAGCTGGCAACGCCGGGCGAGGTAGACCTGGCTACCTTCGCCGGCATGAAGGTCGATGCGCGGAAACTGTTCGTGCTCACCACGAAGGGCTGGCGCTTCGGCGACGACCACACCTCGGTGCTGTGCGACTGGCCGAAGACGGTCGAGATCACGTATACGCCTGGATATCACTGGCAGGGACCGGACGAACCCAAGACCCTGACTGGAGTACGCGGGTGCGATGGCCTGGACCCCGTCGCGTTCTGCGAGGTGGTGCGGGACCTGCGCTATCTGACGAGCTGATCCGCGTCTCGGGGGCGTGGCGACAACCCCCGAGCCCACCGCTGCCTCACGCCAGGTCCGAGCAAGTACGGGTGGTGGATCCCGCAGCCACCACCCGTACCCGATCGGAAAGAGGCTCGAAAATGAGGTTCACCCCTCTCGGCAAGCAGGCCGCCGTCGTCACCACCGCGCTCGTCGCCTCCGCCCTGGGCGACGCTCCCGCACAGGCCCGGCTCACGCTGCGTGCAATCGATCATGAAGCCACTCGGCGCGTGTGTGCGCGGATCAGCCGGAGAGCGGACACGGAACGCCTGCCGCCGCCGGTCGAATCAGACCTGTCAGCATGACGTCCGTGGATCACTATGGGCTTTTGCGGCGAGCCGCGACCGACGCGGGCTTCACCGAGACGGAGACGGCGACGTTCG
>NZ_JALJRJ010000036.1:0-32058 GCF_024519755.1 Micromonospora sp. Mcm103 | reverse complement strand
CGCGCCCGCCTGCGACGTGACCTATGCGACGAGCGACTGGAACAACGGGTTCACCGCCACCGTCACCATCAAGAACCTGGGTGACGCGCTGAACAACTGGTCGCTGAAGTTCGCCTTCCCGAACAGCAGCCAGCGCGTGACCCAGGGCTGGTCGGCCAAGTGGAGCCAGTCCGGCAGCGAGGTCACCGCGACGAACGAGTCGTGGAACGGCAGCCTGCCCACCGGCGCGTCCACCAGCATCGGCTTCAACGGCAGCTACAGCGGCAGCAACCCGAAGCCCACCGCGTTCACGCTCAACGGGGTCGCGTGCAACGGCGCGCAGACCAACCAGCCGCCGACGGTCTCCCTGAGCGTGCCGTCCGGCCCGTTCGAGGCGCCGGCGGACGTCCCGCTGACCGCGACCGCGAGCGACAGCGACGGCACCATCAGCAAGGTCGAGTTCTACCGCAACGGCCTGCTGGTAAACACCGACACCACCGCGCCGTACGGCTACGACCTGCTCGACCTGCCGGCGGGCAGCTACACGGTGCAGGCCAAGGCGTACGACAACGCGGGCGGCAGCGCCGTCTCGGAGAAGTCGTTCACCGTCACCGCGGCGAGCGGGCCGAAGCTGGTCGCCAGCCCGTCGGCGGTCACCGTGGCCGAGGGCGGCAGCGCCACGGTCCGGTACGCGCTCAGCGCGGCGCCCACGGCCAACGTGCCGGTGACCCTCGCCGTCACCGGTGACAGCGACATCACGGTCTCGCCGTCCACACTGACGCTCACGTCGAGCAACTGGAGCACCGGCGTCACCGCCACCGTCTCCGCCGCGGAGGACTCCGACACGGTCGGCGGCACCGCGACGATCACCGCGTCGGCCACCGGCTACGCCCCGATCTCCGTCGTCGCCACCGAGGCGGACAACGACACCCCGGGCGGCGACAACGCCTACATCAAGAAGTTCCTCGACCAGTACGGCAAGATCAAGAACTCGGGTTACTTCAGCCCCGAGGGCGTGCCGTACCACTCGATCGAGACGCTGATCGTCGAGGCGCCCGACCACGGGCACGAGACCACCTCGGAGGCATTCAGCTTCTGGCTCTGGCTGGAGGCGCAGTACGGCCGGGTCACCCAGAACTGGGCCCCGTTCAACAACGCCTGGACGGTCATGGAGAAGTACATCATCCCGTCGCACGCCGACCAGGCCACCGCCGGCTCGCCCGGCACCCCGCAGTACGCCGCCGAGCACAACCTGCCCAGCCAGTACCCGTCGGCGCTGGAGGCCAACGTCCCGGTCGGCCAGGACCCGCTGCGCTCGGAACTGCAGTCCACCTACGGCACCGGTGACATCTACGGCATGCACTGGCTGCTCGACGTGGACAACACCTACGGCTTCGGCCGCTGCGGCGACGGCACCACCCGGCCCGCGTACATCAACACCTTCCAGCGGGGCACCCAGGAGTCGGTGTGGGAGACCGTGCCGCAGCCGTCCTGCGACACGTTCAAGCACGGCGGCCCGAACGGCTACCTGGACCTGTTCGTCAAGGAGTCCAGCGCCCCGGCCAAGCAGTGGAAGTACACGAACGCCCCGGACGCCGACGCGCGTGCCGTCCAGGCCGCCTACTGGGCGCTGACCTGGGCCAAGGCACAGGGCAAGCAGGCCGACGTGGCGGCCACCGTGGCGAAGGCCGCCAAGATGGGCGACTACCTGCGCTACGCGCTGTTCGACAAGTACTTCAAGAAGATCGGCAACTGCGTCGGGGCGTCCACCTGCCCGGCCGGCAGCGGCCGTGACTCGGCGCACTACCTGCTCTCCTGGTACTACGCCTGGGGTGGCGCGTACGACGCCTCGCAGAACTGGTCGTGGCGGATCGGCTCCAGCCACAGCCACTTCGGCTACCAGAACCCGTTCGCGGCCTGGGCCATGACCAACGTCGCGGAGCTGAAGCCGAAGTCGCCGACCGCAGTCTCCGACTGGCAGAAGAGCCTCGACCGGCAGCTGGAGTTCTACACCTGGCTCCAGTCCGCCGAGGGCGGCATCGCCGGTGGCGCCACCAACAGCTGGGACGGCAGCTACGCCCAGCCGCCGGCCGGCACCGCCACCTTCTACGGCATGTACTACGACGTCGACCCGGTCTACAACGACCCGCCGTCGAACCAGTGGTTCGGCATGCAGGCCTGGTCGATGCAGCGCATCGCCGAGCTGTACCTGGAGACCGGCAACGCGAAGGCCAAGGCGCTGCTGGACAAGTGGGTGCCGTGGGCCATCGCGAACACCACGGTCGGCACCAACTGGTCGATCCCGTCGGACATGAAGTGGACCGGCCAGCCGGCCAACTGGAACCCGAGCAGCCCGCAGCCGAACACCAACCTGCACGTCGAGGTGACGGTCAAGGGCCAGGACGTCGGCGTCGCCGGCGCCTACGCCCGCACGCTCATCGCGTACGCGGCCAAGTCCGGCAACACCGCGGCGAAGGACACCGCCAAGGGCCTGCTGGACGCGCTCTCGGCGTCCGCCGACAGCAAGGGCGTCTCGACGCCGGAGAAGCGCGGCGACTACAAGCGCTTCGACGACGTCTACAACGCCGCCGACGGCCAGGGTCTCTACGTCCCCAACGGCTGGACCGGGAAGATGCCCAACGGCGACGCGATCGCCCCGGGCAAGAGCTTCCTGGACATCCGCTCGTTCTACAAGAACGACCCGGACTGGCCGAAGGTGCAGGCGTACCTGGACGGCGGTCCCGAGCCGGTCTTCAACTACCACCGGTTCTGGGCGCAGGCGGACATCGCCATGGCGTACGCCGACTACGGCACCTACTTCCCGCAAGGGTGAGGTGACCCCTCCTTTGCGGGCGGGTGCGAACCCGCCCGCGGAGGAGGCCGACCCGGCCGATGGGGGAACGGAGCGGCCGGGTCGGCGAACGGCCTGACGCCCACGGTCAGGCCGGGTGGGCCGGCCGTCCGGCCGACGCAGCGGACCGGCCGGCCCACCACTCCGCCCGGCGACGACCCATGGCGCGAAAAGGCACGGAAAAATCAGCGGTCCACGGGATCACATCCGGGCCGTGGACGGAGTAACGTATTTGACGGAGAGGCCGCTCCCCCCGTGGCGGCCTCTCCATCATTCTGTGCGCGCCGCCACACCGTCGGTGCCCGCCGGGTCCACCGGGTGCCGCAGCCCCGGATGCCAGGCCGGCAGCGAGCGCCGGATCACCACCCAACTGCCCGCAAGCGCCGCCGCGATCAGCGGCCAGGTCAGCGCCGCCCGCGCCACTGTGAGCGCGACCACGTGCCCGTACAGCCACAGCGGCACGAACACCGCGACCCGCAGCACGTAGGTGGCCGCCCACACCCAGCTGGCCCGGCCGTACGCCCGCAGCAGCGCCGGGTCGCGCCGCCACCGGGTCCGCTGGCCCAGCGCCGTGCCGACCACCACACCCAGCAGCGGCCACCGCACCACGATGCTCACCGCCCAGGCCAGCGCGCTCGCCGTGTTGGCGGCGATCTGGAGCAGGAAGAAGTCGGCGGCCCGGCCGGTGCGCAACGCGATGAGCGCTGCCACGCAGACCGCGAGCAGACCGACCAGCACCGAGCGGGGACGGTCGCCGCGCCGCCACCGCCAGCCGGCCACCGCCGTGCCGGTCAGCACCGCCGCGAGCACGCCGCCGCCGAGACCGCCGAGCACCCAGCCGAGCCCGAACGCCAGTGGCGGAAGGGTCGCGTCCACCGCCCCGCGCCGGCCGCCGAGCAGGTCGGCCAGCGACTCCGGCCGCGGCCCGTCGTCCGGTTGCCGCTGTGGCGTGCCGGTCACGCGCCACCTCCTCGAAATCGCCCGCCTCACCGTACGCCGCCGCCGCTGGCGCTCCGCCGCGCGCCGGAGCGTGCCTACCGTTAAGTTGTCCGGGTGCGGGAGACGGCGAGGGGTTGGACGGCGGTCTGGTTGGTCGTACTGGCCCTGATCCAGACAGCCGCGTTCGGGCTGGTGTGGCGCTTCGCCGTGCACACCGAACTGGGCCAGTGGCTGGACACGGTGGCGCTCACCGGCAACCGGATCGGCCAGGACCGCATAGACGGTCCGGTGAACACACTCCTCAACGCCATGTCGGTGGTGTCGCTGCTGGCCGCGACCGCGGTGATCGGCTTCATCGCGCTGATCCGGGGGCGCAAGGCGCTCGCCGTCACCGCGACGCTGCTCATCGCCGGCGCGAACGTGACCACGCAGTTGCTCAAGTACTACCTGGTCCGGCCCGACTTCGGCATCGACCCGGAACGGGCCGCCGCCGGCAACAGCCTGCCCAGCGGGCACACCGCCGTGGCGGCCTCGGTGGCGATCGCGCTGATCCTGGTGCTGCCGCGCAAGCTGCGGGTCGCCGGGGCGTTCCTCGGCGCCGGGTACGCCGCCGCCGCCGGCGTCGCCACGCTCTCCGCCGGCTGGCACCGGCCCAGCGACGCGGTCGCCGCGTACCTGGTGGTCGGTGCCTGGGCCACCGCCGCCGGACTGGTGCTGCTGTTCTTCCAGCGGGAGCAGGCCGTGGTGGAGCCGGGCGACGCGCACCGAATGGCGGGCGCCGTGCTCGGCGGCATCGGCGTGGTGGCCCTGCTGGCCTCCGCGGTGGCGCTGTCCTGGCTCGTCGACCGTTCCACCATCCCCGTCGAGGCGCTCGGCCGCCGTCCGCTGTTCATCGGGTACGCGGGCAGCGCGGCCGGCATCGCCGGCACGATCGCGGTGGTGGCGGCGCTGGTGCTGGTCGTGGTGCACCGGCTGGTGCCCCGCTGGAAGGGCTGACGCCGGTGCAGCCCGTACGGGCGGCGTTCCGGGCCGAGTGCGAGCGCCTGGAACGGGTGCTGCGCGACCTGGACGACGCGGCGCTGGACCGGCCCACCCCGTGCCCGCCCTGGCGGGTACGCGACCTGGTCGCGCACGTGAGCACCGGAGCCGGTCGCCTGGCCCTGATGCTCGCCGAACCCGCGCCGCCCCGCGCCGAGGTCGACGCGGCCGCCTACTTCGGCGCGGCCAAGTTCAGCCCGCCGGTCGACCGGGACCGCATCGACTCGGCCCGCCGGGCGGCGCGGGAGCACCCGGGCGCGGCCGAGGTGGCCGACGAGTTCGCCCGGGCCTGGCGCGCCACCGACGAGGCGGTCGCCGCCGCGCCGCCCGGCCGGGTGGTACGCACCCGCCACGGTGACGCGATGGCGCTGCCGGAGTTCCTCCGTACCCGCGTGGTGGAGGTCGCGGTGCACGGCCTGGACCTGGCCGACGCGCTGGACCGGGCGCCGTGGCTGACCCCGGCCGCGGCGGACGTGGTGGTCGGCGTGCTCACCGGCGGCGTGCCGGTGCCGGCCGGACTGGGCTGGGACGCGCTCACCGTGCTGCGCAAGGCCACCGGGCGGCTGCCGCTGACCGGCGATGAGCACGCCGAGCTGGCGCGCGCCGGCATCGGCCGGCTCGCGTTCGGCGGCTGACCACGGCTCAGCGCCCCGCACACCGCCGCAGGTGCTCCAGCACGATCGGGTCGATCCGGCCGGGTACGAAGCGCTCCTCCAGGTTCTCCAGGCCGGTCCAGGCCGCCAGCGCGTCGTCCAGGCCGGCCGGGCCGACCGGGTGGCCGGTGGCGGCGAGCAACTCGGCCACCTCGGCGGCGAGCGGGCCGGCGAGATCCCGCAACGTGGCCGGGTCGGGGCGGCCGAACAGCATGTGGTGGATGCCGAGCAGGCGGCGCAGCTCGGCGACCGGGTCGGCGTGGTCGTCCACCCGCAGGTCCACCAGCTCGTCGCCGGTGCCGGCGTAGCCCCCGTGGCGCTGCACCACCAGCATCGCGGCGCTCTGCCGGCCGCGCCGGTCGCCGCCGGCCGCGTCACCGGCGGTGAGCGCGGCCAGCAGACGCTGCGGGAACGGCAGGTCGTCGCGGGCCAGCCAGGCGTCGCGCAGCGCGTCGATCACCTGCGGGCCGGTCAGGATGTTGCCCTGCGCGGCCCAGCCGTCGCCGGCCTGCCCGCCCGCCCAGGGGTGGCAGCGCGGCCCGGTCCAGGTGGCCCCGTCGCCGGTCGTACCGACCACCGCGAGCTGCCTGTCGTCGCGGCCGGGATCGGCGGCGACCAGCCCGGCCACCACGTCGGTGGCGGTGACGCCGGTACGCAGCAGCGCGAGCGCCTGCGCCCGGTAGGCGAGGTTCGCGTGCGCCTGGGTGGCGACCGCGCCCACCAGCGCCTCGGCCGCCGGCACCAGCGCCCCGGCGGCGAGGAACCGGCTGGCCACCGCCACCCCGTAGAGGCACCCGTCGGCGGAGCGGGCGACGAGCGAGAAGGTCACGCGCGGATCGTAGCCCGGCCACAGCGTCCGGCACCGGCGTCGCCGCTCAGAACGGCGTCGCCGCCTCCTCGGGCGGGCGGCCCCAGGCGCGGCGCGCGTCGGCCACCGCCACCACCGTCAGGACCACAGCGGCCAGGATCGCTGCGACCAGCGGCGCGAGGCGCACCAGCAGCGGTACGGGCAGCAGCAGCGCGGCGATCCCCACCAGCCTCGACGGGGAGACGCGGCCGAACACCTCGTACTCGAAGCGGGCCCGGCAGTCGTAACACTCTTTCCCGACGCCCCGGTGCGGATCACCCATATCCGCCTGGATCTTGCCCCGGGCGGTGCCGGACGGGCACCATCGACGGGTGACGAACCGATGGGGCATGACCGTGCCACTGGGCGGTATCCCGCTCGCCGACCACGCCGCGGTCTACGCGGCCCTCGACGACGCCGGGTTCACCGACGTGTGGTCGTCGGAGGTGGCCGGCGCCGACGCGTTCACCCCGCTGGCCCTGGCCGCCGCCTGGTCGCCGCGGCTGCGGCTGGGCACCGCGATCACGCCGGTGTTCACCAGAGGGCCGGGACTGCTCGCGATGAGCGCCGCCGCGCTGGCCGAGGCCGCGCCGGGCCGGTTCGCCCTCGGCGTCGGCGCTTCGTCGCCGGTGCTGGTGCGGGACTGGAACGGGATCGGGTTCGACGAGCCGTTCAAGCGGACCCGGGACGTGCTGCGGTTCCTGCGGGCCGCGTTGCGCGGCGAGACCGTCGACGGCGCGTTCGACACGTTCGCGGTACGACGCTTCACCCTGGAGCGCCCGCCCAGCGTGCCGCCGCCGGTCCTGCTGGCCGCGCTGCGCCCCGGCATGCTGCGTCTGGCCGCAGCCGAGGCCGACGGGGTGATCCTCAACTGGCTGGCCGCCGACGACGTGCCGACCGCGTTGGCCGAGGTGGGCGAGCGCCGGCCCGGCTTCGACGTGGCCGCCCGCATCTTCGTCTGCCCCACCGAGGACACCGCCTACGCCCGCGCGCTGGGCCGCCGCATGATCACCGGCTACCTGACGGTGCCCGCGTACGCCGCCTTCCACAGATGGCTGGGCCGCCAGGACTCGCTCGGCCCGATGTGGGAGGCGTGGGCCGCGGGGGACCGGCGGGGCGCCGCCGCCGCCGTACCGGACGAGGTGGTCGACGCGCTGGTGCTGCACGGCTCGCCCGAGCAGTGCGTGGCGGCCGTCCGCCGCTACGCCGACAACGGCGTCGACATGCCGGTCATCGCGGTGCTGCCCACGCCGGAGATCACCGAGGGCGGCGCGGCGGCCTGGATGGACCTGCTGCCCCGGCTCGGCCCCGGAAAGGCGGCCTGAGATGAACCTGACCGACCGGGTGGTGGTGATCACCGGCGGGGCCGGTGGGATCGGCGCGGCGCTGGGCCGCCGGTTCGCCGCCGAGGGCGCCGCCGCGATCGTCCTGGCCGACCTGGCCGCCGACGCGGCCCGCGCCGCAGCCGACGCGATCGGCCCGGTGGCCAGCGGCGTCGGGCTCGACGTCACCGACGAGGCGGCGATACGCGCCCTCGTCGAGGAGACCGAGCGCCGCCACGGCCGGATCGACCTGTTCTGCGCCAACGCCGGCGTCGCCACCGGCGGCGGCATCGACGCGCCCGACGCGGACTGGGACCGGGCCTGGCGGGTGAACGTGCTCGGGCACCTGCACAGCGCCCGCGCGGCGCTGCCCGGGATGCTCCGCCGGGGCCAGGGGCACCTGCTGCTCACCTGCTCGGCGGCGGGTGTGCTCACGGCGGTCGGCGACGCCCCGTACACCGCCACCAAGCACGCCGCCGTGGGACTCGCCGAGTGGCTGGCGATCACCTACCGGGACGCCGGCATCCGCGTCAGCGCACTGTGCCCGCAGGGCGTGGACACCCCGATGCTCGCCGACGGCCTCGCCGAGGGGCACCTGGGCGCCCGGGTGATCGCCGCGTCCGGGACGATCCTCACGCCGGACCAGGTCGCCGACGCGGTGGTCGCCGGGCTGGCCGAGGAGCGGTTCCTGATCCTGCCGCACCCGGAGGTGGCCGACTACGCCCGGCGTCGCGCCGAGGACCCGGACGGCTGGCAGGCCGGGCTGCGCAAGCTCGTCCGGAAGCTGCGCGCCGCCGACCGCTGAGCGCGGCGCGTCCCGGCAGCTTCCTCCGAACCAGGCCGGTAGCGGACCGTGCGACGAGGCTCGGCCGGTCCGGTCAGCGGCGCCAGCGCAGCGGCCCCGGGTGGACCGTCCACAACAACCGGCCCCACCGGGAGCGGGCCGCGCGCAGCGCGTCGCCGAAGCCCTGACTCAGCCGTGCGGCCCGTTCCGCCTGTTCCGCTGTGACACTGCCCGGCGCGAAGCCCGCCTGGTTGAGCAGGGCGGCGAGCTCGTCGACCGCCGCCTCGTCCGGGCCGCCGGCCGCGACGCCGTCCCCGGCTCGGTCCGTGAGCCCGGCCGCGCCGTCCCCGGGCCGGTCCGTCGGTCCGGCCGCGCCCGCTCCGGACCGCGCCGCACGGGCCTCGGCGAGCGTCCGGCGGGCCCGCTCGGCCACCTCCGCCGCCGCCAGGTCCGGCCCGGCCGGCTGCCCGGCCAGCCGCAGCGCGTCGGTCAGCTCCCGCCACGCGCCCGCAACCCGCTCGCCCGGGTCGGCGGCGTCCAGACGGGAGCGGGTCAACCGGCGGCGCGCCGCGTACAGGGCCGCCAGCACCGCGCCGACCAGCAACGCCAGCCCGCCGACACCGCCACCGACCAGCACCGGCGTCCCGAGCCCGCCCTCGGCCCGGCCGGGTGCTGGTGCGGCGGCCGGGGGAGTGGTGCTCGGCTCCTCGGTGGGCGCCGGCACCTCCGACGGCGGCGGGTCCTCCGGCTGCGGCCGGAAGTCCTCCTCCACCGGGCGGGGCTCCTCATCAGGACGTGGCATCGGGTCGAACGGCACCCAGCCGACGCCGTCGAACAGCACCTCCGGCCAGGCGTACGCGTCGGCGGCCCGCACCGGCCCGTCGCCCTTCGGCTCGAACCCGACCACCACCCGGGTCGGCAGGCCGGCGAGGCGCCCGAGCACCGCGAACGCGGCGGCGAACTGCTCCGAGGTGCCCCGCTGCCCGCCGCCGTTGCGCGGTCCGAACAGGAAGAACGCCAGGTTCGGGTACGCGTGCCCGCTGGGCGCGTCGGCTGTCACCCGGTAGTGCTCGGCGAGGAATGTGGCGATCGCCTCGGCGCGCGCGTACGGGGCGCCGTTCGACTCGGCGAGCTGGGTGGCGAGCCGGCGCACCGGCTCCGGTGCCCCGTCGGCCACCCGCAGCACCCGGGCCACCTCGTCCCCGGCGGGCACGTTCGCCGTGGGCAGCAGGTTCGCGTCCGGGCGCTCCCGCACCGACGACACCTCGTACCGCAGCCCCGGCGCGAGCCCTTCCGGGCGGATCAGCGTCCCGGTCGTCGGGTCGTACGCCACCCGTGCTCCGGTCACCTCGCGCGGCGTGGGCACCGCCGGCAGCAGCCGCCCGGTCAGGTCGCCGACGGTGATCTCCTGACGCACCTCCTCGGTGGCCGCGTCCGGGGCCGGCTCCGCGGCGGGCAGGATCCGCCCCGCGTTGCGGTACGTGGCACCGACCCGCCAGGTCACCCCGTCGTAGTCGCTGAGCACCGCCAGCCGGATCCGCGGCGACCCGTCCCCGGCCGCGCCCCCTGTGGTGCGCACGTCGAGCAGCCGCTGGTCCGGGTTCAGCGCCCACCCGGAGATCCGGATCAGTGGGTTCTCGTCCAGCGACTCCACCCGGGGCGGCTCCACGTAGCGGCGCGGGTCGACCGGCCGCTCGTCGACCTGGGCGGCCACCACCGGGGCGAGCAGCGCCGCCAGCGCCACGACCACTGCGAGGCCGGCCGCGCTCGCCGACACCAGCCGCAGCCGTACCGCCGCGCGTACCGCAGGAGTGGGGCCGGCGACCGGATCGGGTGCCGGGCCGTCGCGGCGCCCGGGCGTCGCCAGGCCGGCCGCCGCGACCGCGGCGAACAGCACCGTCGGGCCGATCGCCGGATCCGCGTTCGGCCCGACCACGTAGAGCGCGCCGGCGTACAGCAGCGCCGGCGGCAGGTAGCCCAGCAGCACCCGCCCGGCGCGCAGCGCCACCTCGGCGGCGGTCAGCCCGGCCAGCCACGCCGCGACCACCGGGACCAGCACCGTGTCCGGGGCCGGCTCGACCGGGATCATCGCGGTGAGCAGCCGGGGGATCGCGTTGCGGGCGGCGTCGGCGGCCACCTCGCCGAGCCCGCCGGGCAGCGCCGCGTGCGCGGCGGCCAGCCGCAGCGACAGCAGCGTCCACCCGGTCAGCGCGGCCACCGACAGCGGCGCGACCAGCCAGGACGGCAGCCGCCTCGCGGCCACGCTGACCAGCACCGACCCGGCCGCCGCGCCCGCCATGAGCCGGGTGAGCAGCGGGTCCGCGTACACCCGGCCCAGCACCACGCCGGAGAGCGCGACAAGCACGATCAGCGCGGCCGGCACCGGCACGGCCCGCAACGCCCGGACCGCCCGCTCAGCCGCCTGCGTCCGCGGCGGCGTCACCACCGGCGGACCCCGTCCCACTCGGCGGCGAACGCCGCGCCGTCCGCGGCGTCCAGGACCGTGAGGCCCGCCGCGCCGGCCGCCGTCGGCCCGTCCGCGCCGAACATCCCGACCACCACCGACGGGTACGCGCCGCGCAGCGCGCCGACGTGCCCCAGGTCGCCGCGGCCGCCCGGCCCGGTCAGGAAGACGAGCGTGTCGCCGAGCCGGTCCCGGCGCAGCCGCCCGGTCGCGGCGGGCAGCACGTCCGGCCCGGCGTCCGCCAGCTCCACGGCGGCGAGCCGGTCCAGCGGCCCGGCCGCGCCCGCGGGCTCCACCTCGGCCGGTACGACGAGCAGCAGCTGCACCGGCAGGTCCTCCCGCACCGCGGCGGCCACCACCGACGCGGCCGCCTCGCACGCCGACTCGAACGACTCCGCGACACCACCGGCCCGGCCCGGATGCGCGGACGCCCGGTTGTCCAGCACCACCACCAGGCGCGGCAGGCTGGTGTCCACGTTCTCCCGCACCATCAGCTCACCCACCCGGGCGCTGGTGCGCCAGTGCACGCGGCGCAACTCGTCGCCCACCACGTACTCCCGCAACGAGTCGAACGTGATCGACCCGTGCGGCACGCTGTCGGTGCGCCCGTCCAGGCTGCGCCCGGCCCCCGTGGGCACCGCGGAGAGCGGGTGGATGCGGGGATGCACCCACACCGGCACCGTGCCGCCGTAGCCGCGCGCCAGCGCCACCAGTCCCAGCGGATCCCGGCGCACCACCCGCAGCGGCCCCACCGGCACCACCCCACGCCGGTGCGTCGGCACGTCGTAGCGCACCACAGTGTCCCGGCCCGGACGCAACCGCAGCAGCGGCACCGGCACGAGCGCGCCGGCGCAGCGGTCCTCGGCCACCAGGTTCGCCGCTCGCAGCCGGCCGGTGTTGCGCACCGTCAGCTCCATCGCCGCCGGCTCACCCCGGGCCACCCGGTCCGGGTCGGCCCGCCGCTGAACGCTCAGCCGGGGCCGCCAGGCCGCGTTCACCACGGCGTAGCCGACCGCCACCGCGGCCGCCGCGCCGAGCACCGTCAGTTCCGGGTACGCGTAGCGGAACCCCACGCCGAGCAGCACCAGGGCGGCGACGAGCAGCCCGATACCACGGGCGGTGATCCCCACGCTCAGCCGTGCACCGCTGTGGCCTGGCCCGACGGCAGCGGCACCGGCACCGACGCGACCGCCTGACGCAGCACCTCGGCGGGCGTGACACCGCGTACCTGCGCATCAGGGGTGAGCAGCAGCCGGTGCGCGAAGACCGGCTCGACGAGCGCCTTCAGGTCCTCCGGCATGATCCAGCCCCGGCCGTCGATCAGCGCGTACGCGCACGCCGCCCGGGTCAGCGCGATGACCCCGCGAGGGCTCACCCCGACCCGCACCTGCGGGTGGGTACGTGTCGCCGCGGCGAGCCGCACCGCGTACGCGTAGAGCGGCTCGGCGATGTGCACCCGCCGGGCCATCTTCACCATCTCGCCCACCGTGGCGGTGTCGGTGACCGCGGTCAGCGAGTCGGGGGAGCGGACCGTGGCGCCGCGCAGCACCTCGACCTCGACCGCCTCGTCCGGGTAGCCGACCGACAGCTTCACCAGGAACCGGTCGAGCTGGGCCTCGGGCAGCCGGTACGTGCCGTCCATCTCCACCGGGTTCTGCGTGGCCACCACCAGGAACGGCTGCGGCACCGGATGCCGTACGCCGTCCACCGTGACCGTCCGCTCCTCCATCACCTCCAACAGCGCCGACTGGGTCTTCGGCGACGCCCGGTTGATCTCGTCGGCGATCACGATGTTGGCGAACACCGGCCCCGGGTGGAACTCGAAGCCCCGGCTGGCCTGGTTGAAGATGGTCACCCCCGACACGTCGGAGGGGAGCAGGTCCGGCGTGAACTGGATGCGCCGCCACTGCCCCTTCACAGTCGCCGCGATCGCCCGCGCCAGCGTGGTCTTGCCGACGCCCGGTACGTCCTCCAGCAGCACGTGCCCCTGCGCGAACAAGGCGGTCAGCGCCAGCCGCACCACCTGCGGCTTACCCAGCACGACCGCGTTGACGTTGTCGGCCAGCCGGGCGGCCAGGGCGGCGAAGCCCTGCACCTCCGGCTGGCTCAGCGGTTCGTGCGTGTTCACGGATGCGCCTCTCGGACGGTGCGGTCAGCAGCCAGGCAGGACGCCGAGGTCGTCGCCGCCCTCCAGGTTGAGCCAGGCCCACGGGATGTACGTCTTGCCCTTGTAGTCCACCTGGACCCACCAGGTGCTCTGCTTGTTGTTGTTGTAGATCCAGGCGTTGACGTCCTCGCCCTTCACCTTGCAGTACGTGCGCAGCCGGTGGCCGTCCGGCACCCAGCCCGCCTGCCGGTTGTTGTCCTGCCGCGGCACCTCGAAGATCTCGTTGCCGTTGCGCTCGCCGGGGATCTCCCGGTCGCAATACGTCCGCTGGTCGCCGTCGGGGCCGTTCTTGCAGGTGGCGACGCCGTACACCGGGTCGGTGGTCTGCGCGCGCGAAGCGGTCCCCTTACCGGCGGCGTTGCTCGCGGTCAGCGTCACCGTGTACGCGGTACCCGGCGTCAGCCCGGTCACCCGCAGGCTGGAACAGCTGCCGCTCGCCGTCTTCCCGCCGGTCGCCGCCGTGCAGGAGGCGCGCCCACCACCCGCGTCCACAGTGAACGTCACGGTCACCGACGTGGCGTCCGCCGACGAGCCGGTCACCGTGATCCGGGGCTCGGCCACCGTTCGCGCGGTGGTGCTCGCCTCCGGTCCCGGCCCGGCCTCGTTCACGGCCTTGACCTTCACCGTCACGTTCTGTTCGTTGCCCAGGCCGCCCACGGTGGCCTGCACGTCGGTCACCTCGACCGACTTTCCGGCCGCCTCCACCACGTACTTCGTCACCGGCCGGCCGTTGTCCCCCGCTGGGGACCACTGCACCGCGATCGTGCCCGGCTGGTCGGCGACTGTGGACGCGCGCAGCTCGGTCGGCGCCTTCGGCACGGTGAACGGCACCACCGTGTTGCTCACCGGCGACGCCTTCGACCCGGCGCCCTTCTCGCTCACCGCGGTCACCGTGAACGCGTACTGGGTGCCGTACTCCAGCTGCCCGGCCGGCACCACCAGCTCCGTCTTCGCCGACTCACCGGCCGGGGCGGTCGCACCCGCCGAGGTCGCCGTCACCGCGTACCTCGCGATCGTGTTGCCCTGGCCGTCGGCCTCGGGCCAGCTCACCCGCACGGTGCCGTCCGGCCGCGCCTCGGCGGTCACCGACGCCGGCGGGTCCGGCACCTCGGCGGTCGGCACCACCGGGTTGCTGCGCCGCGCCGGCCCCTCACCCTTGGCGTTCACCGCGTGCACCGAGAACGTGTACGTCTCACCGTTGGTCAGACCGGTGATCTCCAGCGCACGCTGGTTCGCGCCGACCTGATGGGTCTGACCGGCGCCCTCCACCACGTACCGGGTGATCTCGGCGCCGTTGGACGCGGCGGCCTGCCAGCTCACCCGCGCCGACGCGTCACCCGCGGCGGCCGTGACCGACTTCGGCGCACCCGGCTTGGACACCTTCGGCTTCTTCGGCGGGGGCGGCGGCGGGGCCACCGGCGGCGGGTCGCCGCCCAGCACGTCGTTGGCGTACTTGTCGACCTCACGCACCTGGTTGCGGTCGTCGACCACCTGCGCGGTGGACGAGTCCGGCGGGTTGATGAACAGGTGGTTCTCGCGCACCTCCAGCTCGACCGGGCCGGGCCGGCCGGAACCCTTGACGGTCTGCACGAGCTGACCCTCGGCGTCGAAGGCGTACACCGTGCCGGTGGTCTCGTCGGCGCAGTAGAACCGGCCCGCCCACGCCACCGCCGGGCTCAACCGGACACCGGCGCCGGGCACCGTGAACCGCTTCACCTCGCGGCTGTCCCGCACCACGTGCACCGACCGGTCACCGGGGACCGTGACCGGCACCTGCGGCCCGCTGGTCCGCGTCGGCAGGTTCCCCGGCGCGCTCATGCTCAGCTCCGCCCGCTGCGTCTGCCCGCCGACCACAGTCACCAGCGACGCCGAGGTCCGGTCCAGCACCGCGACGCCCTCGTCCAGCGTGGACACCACCAGCTCGTGCGCCGGCTCGGCCACGTCGTACGTCTCGACCCGCTTCGGGCTCAGCCCCGCGGACGGCGCGTCACCCGGCGTCTCCGGCAGCTCGGCGGCGGTCACCGCCGAGACGGTGCCCTCGCTCGGCACCGCGACCCACAGCTTGCCGGCGCCGTCGAACGTGCCACCGGTGATGCCCGGCGGGTAGCGCACCGGCTCGCCCACCGGCGTCAGCGCCCGCGGGTCCAGCTGCCGGACGATGCCCTGCACCGCGTCCACCACGAACGCCGCGTCCTCGTGCAGCGCCACGCTCACCCCGAACCCCGGCGCGGTCGGCGTCGTCGCGGTGATCTGCAACGTCGCCAGGTCCAGCGAGCTGACCTGCCCGGTGTTGAGGTCACGCAGGATCAGCAGCCGGTCGGTCTGCGCCACCTGCATCTGGTGCCGCCGCCCACCCGGCACCTCCATCCGGGTGTCCACCCGCGCGGTGACGCCGTTGACCCGGGCCAGCTCGCTGCGGGTGGTGCTCCACAACCAGGAGGACGCGTCGAAGCTCGCCACCGCGTTGTCGGCCGCGCCCAGCCCGAGCACCGTCAGGCCCATCGCGGCCAGCAGCGCGGCCACCGTGCCGATGGTGACCAGCCCGCCGCGCATCCGCGACCGTGGACGAGCCTGCTCCGGCCCGGTGCCCGTGACGTCCTCGATGGTGGTCACTGCCGGCTGCCTCCCCGTGTCGGTGGGGGAGAGACGCCGAGCACGGCCGACCCTCCCCAGAGCCGGGAGCCATCATAGGTGCCGCCCGAAGCCGGTGAAACCCGCACCGTCCTCCTGTGGACACCGAGCGTGTCGTCCGTGGACACTCAGTTCGGCGTGCCGCCGCCCTCCCGGTCCGTGCAGACCTGACCCGACGTGGCGTACGAGTCGGTCGAGTAGACAGCCAGCACCGTGAAGCAGTAGTCCAGCTTCGCGCTCAGCCCGTTCACCGTGTAGCGGGTCTGCCCGGCGTCCACGGTCGCCATCACCCCGAGCTTCTGCCCGGCCCGGCCACCCGCCACCACGAACGGCACCCCGCCGTTCGTCGGATCGGTCCAGGTCACCGTGACGGTGGTGGTGTCGTCGCGCAGCTTCAGGTCCCCCGGCGGCGGCCCGGCCACCTTCGGCGACGCGGCGCCGGAAGCGGGCACCGGGGCAGGCGGAGGCGCCGCCTCCCGGTTCAGCAACACCGCGCCGACACCGACCGCCGTGACCACCGCGAGCACCGCACCCCCGACCACAAGGGCCAGCACCGTCCGGTTACGGCCCGGCCGCTCCGGCTCCATCGGGTACGCGTCCTGCGGCTGGACCGGCGGCGGCTGGTGGAACATCGGCGGGGTCGCCGGCCAGGCGCTCTGCTCCGGCTGGGCCGGCGGCTCCGGTCGCGTGGACTCGGGGAAGTCGAGCAGGTCCTCGTAGATCGTCATCTGCCGGTTCGGCTCCGGCGCCTCCGCGTCCGGTTCGCCTGCCGGGTCGGCGGGTGCCGGCTCGTCCACTCCCGGTTCGGGATCGGTGGGCCGGTCGACCGGCTGGGACGGGGCGGCGCTGCTCCACGGCGGCGCGACCATGCCCCACGGCGGTACGGAGGAACCGCTCACGGGCGCGGCGCTGACCGGTGCCGCGGGTGGTCCGCTGACCGGCGGCGGATAGCCGGGCCCGGGTGGCGCGCTGACCGGCGGGCCCGGAGGCCCGCTGACGGGTGGCGCGGGTGGTGCGCCGGCCAGCGACGGGTAGCCGGGCGCGGGTGGCCCGCTGATCGGCGGCGGATAGGCGGGTGCGGGTCCGCTGGCCGGTGGCGGGTAGCCCACGGCCGGTGCGGCGCTGACCGGCGCGGCGGACGGGCCGCTTACTGGTGGCGGGTAACCGCTTACCGGAACCCCGCTTACAGGGAAGCCGGCCGGTCCGCTGACCGGGTGTGCGGGCGGCGCGCTGACCGGCGACGTCGAGGGTGACCCGACGGGCGGCGCGCTGACCGGCGCAGTGCTGGCGGGCGGTGCGCTGACCTGGGACGCGGCGGGCGGCGGTGGCGCGTCTGTTGCCGGGGCACCGGCGGTGGGAGCGCCCAGGGTGCTCGGCGCACCCGACGATGGCGCGCTCAGCTGCATCACGCTCGCGGCAGCGTCACCGTCACCCGTAGCCGGCGGGCTCATCAGCGGCGCACTCACCACAGGCGTCCCGGACGAGGCGGCCTGGGCCGGGCCGGCGGGCGATGCGCTGATCGGCGGTGAGTCCTCGGACCGTCCGCTGACCGGAGGGCTGCTGACCGGTCGTGCACCGGCCGGGGTCTCGCTGGCGGCGCCGGTCGCCGCGGGCCTGGCCGGGGCTCCGGGAGCCGCCGCCGCGGCGTTGCGCGCCGCCTCCTCTTCCAGCAGCGGACCGATCTGCTGCACCTGGATCGTCGGCTTGTCCCAGCCCGGTCCACCGGGAACAGGAGGTGTCGTACCCCGGCCGGAAGCGTTCGTGCCGGTGCCGGCCGTCAGCTCCGCGGCAGGCTGTGGGGGAGCGGTTGCCTCGGCCGTCGGAGTCGCCCGGGGCCCGGGCGCCGGTCGGGGCGAAACAGGTGCGGAGGGCGGCGTCGGTGCGGTGGCAGCAGCCGGCGCCGATTCGGCCACCGGCTGGGAGGCGGGCGCCGGTGGCGCCGCCGAGGCCGGAGGGGTGAGCGGTGGCGGAGCGGACGGGGACGACACCGGCGGGACAACCGGAACGACTGGTGGTGGAGGAAGGTCGCTGACTGCCGGAGCCGGCACGCGCGGCGCGGGCGGCAGGACGGTCGGAGGCGGCGGCAGGAGTCCCGCCGAAGGCGTCCGTGACGGTGGCGGGGTGATCGCGGCGGGCGGCGCCTCGGTGACCGTCGGGGCGGGCGGCGGAATGACCGGCGGGGGTGAAAGTGGAGACGTGCCGGCGGTTCCCGGCATCCGCGGCGGCGGCAGCGGGGGCATGCCGGCAGTTCCGGGCATCTGTGACTGCGGTTGCGGCGTACCGGCCGTGCCCGGCTGCGGGCGCGACAGCGGCGTACCGGCGGCGCCAGGCGTCGGCGGCACTGCAGGCGTAGGAGTGGCGCTCGGCGCCGGCGCCGACACGGGCGCGATGTGCTTGCCGGTAGGCGAGGACGTCGGGCCGGGAACGGAAGGCGCTGTCGGCTGTCCGGGCACCGACGTTCCGACCGCCGGAATCCTCGTCGGCGTTCCGACCGTCGGTGCTGTGGTCGGCGCTCCGGAAGCCGTCGCGGGTGTTCCCGGCGTCGGGCCGGACGTCGACGTACCGGCGGTGGCCGGGTGCGAAGGCGTGCCGGGGGTGAGGGGCGGCACCGGGGTCACACCGGGAGCGGCTGCCGGTCGGCCGTACGTCGCGGGCGACGCTTGGGGGACACGCTGAGCCGGGGGAACCGGGATGACGCCCTGGGCCGGAGGCACCGGGAGGACACCGGGAACCTGCGCCGCTGTTCCGGCAACCGGTGCCCTCGCCGGGGCGGTGGGTTCGACCGGCACTACCGGGAAGCGGGTCGTCGCCTCATCCGTGATGGGCGCGAACCGCGTCGTCGCCTCCTCGGTGATGGGCGCGAACCGGGTCGTCGCCTCCGAGACAGGCGGCGAGGGCGGCGCCCACCGACTCGCGGGTCCGTTCGGCCCGGCTGCGGGAGGCTGCTGCGGCGGGGCAGGCGCCACCGGGGGCGGCGGAGCGACCCGCGGGTTCGGCGCGGACTGAGCCGGCTGCGGGGCGTGGGGCGCTTGCGGTGCCGGGCCCGGGCGGGGAGCCCACTGTGAATCGGGTACCGGCGGACTCGCGGCGGGTACACCCGGGACGACGGGCCGAGGCGGTGCGGGCGGGTGCGGGGGTGTGACCGCTCGCAGCGAGACGGTGGGCTCGGACACTCCGTGACCGGGGTACCCGGAGGAGACGGGACCGGGTTGGCCGGGCCGGACCGGACCGGGGCTTGCGGGCGGGCCCTGGTTCGGATGCCGGGGCAGGGACTGATCGGGGTGCCCGGGACGGCCCGGAGTGGGGTAGCCGGGCAGGGGCGGAGCGGGGTGCGGTCCGGCAGCGGCGGCGGAGCCGCCGGGGGAGGGGCCATAGCCTGCGGGAGCGGCGGCGGAGCCGCCGAGGTACTGACGGGCTGCGCGTACCGCGGGGTGGTCCGGACCGAGCACGGCGGACCCGGCGGTCGCCACGCGGCTGTAGTTGCGGCGGGCCTCGTGCCGGTTGCCCAGCTCCTCGGACACCCCGGCGAGGTCGAAGCTGAGCGCGAGCATCAGCGGATCGGCCTCGCCGCGGCGGCGCTCGCCGGCCGCGTAGGCCTCTTCGAGTACGCGCCGGGCGGAGGCCGGGTCGTCGGCCTCCCGGTGCAGCCGGGCCAGCAGGTGACCAGTGGCCAGGACGTCCTGGTGGTCCTCGCCGTACGCCGGGCGGGCCGCGACGATCGCGTCGGCGAGCAGGCGGCGGGCGCTTGTCAGGTCACCCGCGGCGCGCAGCGCGAGAGCCTGGTGTTGAGTGGCGATCAACGGGGAGGGGTGGGACACGTGAGCAATGCTGCCCGGAATCGCCTGTTGCGCGCTACCCACCCGATCGTGGTGGCCGTTGACCTGCGCAAACGTGCCGCGATAGAGCTGATGTGCATGATCGTTCTGGGCCGTGTACAGTAATGCCCCGTGCGGCCCGCCAGGCCGACCGATGCGGTGCGTAGCTCACATTGGTCGACCGGGTAGGCTGGTACGTGCAGGTCCGGGTGGCGGAATGGCAGACGCGCTAGCTTGAGGTGCTAGTGCCCGTATAGGGCGTGGGGGTTCAAGTCCCCCCTCGGACACCAAATTGCAGCATCCATGCTGTGTTTCACGTACTGGTGGTCAAGCACGTTTGACCACGCAAATCTCAGCGCAGCGACGCCCTCGACCGAGCCTGTCTCGATCGGAGGCGGTTGTCGTGGCTGATCGGTCTGTGGCTCCCGTCATCCCGCCCGTGCTGCTGGCTGACCGTGAGCAGGGATCCCGTCGTCCGCGTGGTGGAGCTCCTCGCCGTCCGCCGTTGCCTCTTCCGGTTCTGCCGACGCCCCGCGCCGGCACGATGGTGTACGGCCTGGCTGCCATCGACAACAGCGGCAGGATCGCCGACCGGGCGATCATCCGGGTCCTCGGATGGGGGCCGGGCACGCGGCTGCATATCCGCGAGGCCTCCGGCGTCATCGTCGTCCGGCTGGACCGGCAGGGCGTCTTCACCGTCACCGGACAAGGCCATCTCCATCTGCCGGCGGCCGTCCGGCACTGGTGCGGTCTGACCGCCGGCGACCGGGTGTTCCTGGCCGCCAGCCCTGCTGACGGGCTGCTCGTGGTGCACCCGCCCGCCGCACTGGACACGATGGTCGTCGCGGCACACGCCGAGGCGTTGGGCGGTGGTCAGGCATGAGCGACAACGCCGTAGGGCGGGCGGAGCTGGATGCCGCGCGGCTGCTGCTGGCGCGGATGGGGATCTCCCCGGCCGACCTTGTCGAAGCGGCATCGGACCGCCCACCCGCGCCGACGTTCGCCGAGTACGTTCCGGTGGTAGCGGCGGCGGTCAGCGACGGTACTCGGCGCGCGTACGGCTCGTACTGGAAACGGATCCTGGAGCAGTGGGGACAGCGGCGGCTCGACGAGCCGACACCGTCGGAGATCGAGCAGCTCGCCGAGTACACCAAGACGCACGTGGTGGCCCGGCGCAACGCGCGGGGCGGGCGCAGCGCGGCGGAGCATCTGATCGCCTCGCTGCGGTGCCTGTACAAGCGGGCGGTCGCCGACGGGTACGTCAGCGCGGCGGACAATCCGGCTCTCAAGGTGGCCAAGCCGCGACGCCTGCCCAGCACGCGGCGGGCCGTGGCGGACAACAGGTTGGCGGAGATCAACGCCGTCGCCGCCAGCACGGGCGACGATCCGGCGCTGGACAGTCTGCTGCTGCGGCTGCATACCGAGACGGCGTGCCGCCGGGGTGGTGCGCTTGCATTGCGGTCGGTCGACCTGGACCCGGACCAGTGCCTCATCCTGCTGCGGGAGAAGGGCGACACGGTGCGGTGGCAACCGGTGTCACCGACGCTGATGAGGCATCTGCAGCAGCATGCCGAGGAGCGCCAGTCGGTGGGAACGGGGCAGTTGCTGCGTTACCGCAACGGTCAACCAATCACCTATCGGCGCTACGACCACCTTTGGGTGCGCATCGGTGAGCACCTGCCGTGGGTGTACGTGCAGCAGATCAGCACGCACTGGTTGCGGCACACGACGTTGACGTGGGTCGAGCGGAACTTCGGCTACGCCGTGGCGCGTGCGTACGCCGGTCACACCGACAGCGGCAGCGACGCCGGTGCCACCAGCACTTACGTCCGAGCGAGTCTCCAGGAGGTCGCGGCTGCTCTGGCGGCCCTGGCCAACGAGTCTCATCCTCTCGCCTGAGCTGGAACTATCGCGGGGTGGGCCTGGTCGTTACGTCCAGGCCCACTCGCGGGGCCTATTTGCAACGAGGCCGTTGCCAACGCGGGGCCACGTAGCGTCGGCATCCGGATCTGCCGAGGAGAGTGCGTCTGTTGTCCCATGCAAGAGCTGCCCGGACGCGCTGCGTGTGGAGGTTCCTGATCGATTTGCTGCGTCGCGGGGACGGCCACGAGCCTCATCGGTGGGATCGGTCTCAAATGTTGGTGCCCGGCCGCCGAGCGACCGGAGGGCGGGCCAGACGTGGCTGCCTCGCGGGCCGTTCCCACTTCAGGACGTAGTAGATCATCGCGCGAGTGATATCGCGCCGGTTCGGATCCTCGCGGATCCACTCGTAAATCTGCCGCGGCCCCCAGCTGGGCTCATCGATCGCGATTCTCTTGATGTAGTTGTATTTTGCATCGGTCAGGTCGGCTGGCCGTTCGGCAGGGGCCAAGTCGCCGTCGCTGATGACGTTGTGCAGCGGCTCGCTGGTGTCGTCGTCATGGACCATGCGGACCTCCGGTGGGGTCAACCACGTGACCACGCTAAAGACGAGCGCCGATGCCGGTCCATGCCAGGCTGCGGCAGGATGGTGACGTGAATGCGGCATGATCCTGCCCGGGGCGCGGCGGTCCATCTACTCCTCGGCGGTAGATGCTTAGCTCTTGCCGGTGGTGGTCCATGTCGCGGTCGTCGATCCCCTTCCGATGTTCCGGCGAGGCGTCGCGACCGTGCTGTCTCCTGCCGGTCACCGGGTCGAGACGCCGGAGGACGTCCTGGCGTGGGCGCGTTCCCGCCAGCCTGCGGTCGTCCTGGTCACGCTGTCGTCCCAGCAGAGCTGGGATCTGCTCGGTGCGCTGCACGACGCCGGGTCCGCCCACGTCGTGGCGCTGCTGGAGGAGCAGTTGGCGGAGCAGACGCCCAGCATGGCTGGTGTTCGGGCAGTGCGGGCCGGCGCCACGTCCGTACTGTACCGAGGCTCCGAGGGGGAGGCGGTGTTGCGGGCCGTGGAGGCGACCGCCGACGGTCTGGCCGTGCTGCCTGCCGAGGTTCTCGCCGCGCTGGCCAGTGCGAGTTTGCCGAGCGGCGGTTGGCCGCACCGGCCTGCGGAGGAACGGCTGTCGTGGTTACGCCAACTCGCGGCCGGTACGACTGTGCCTGAGC
This sequence comes from Micromonospora sp. Mcm103, assembly GCF_024519755.1. Lineage (NCBI taxonomy): Bacteria > Bacillati > Actinomycetota > Actinomycetes > Micromonosporales > Micromonosporaceae > Micromonospora > Micromonospora sp. Mcm103. The sequence goes on along the minus strand of NZ_JALJRJ010000036.1, from coordinate 9,487 downwards.
TGGCCGGTCGCGTCGGCTATTCGGAGCGTGCGATGTTCCGGATGCTGCGGTCGCTGTACCGGGACATGGGCGTGCAGACGAGGATGCAAGCGGTCCTGAGGGCACAGGAGCTCGGATGGCTTCCGCCCGCGGCCAATCGGTTATCCCGCCGGCCGTGACCCGGTGTCGGCCAGCACGTCGAGCACCGGCCGCAGCCCACCGGGCCGCTGGGCGTAACCATCGAGCCGGCTCACCAGCATCTGCATCCGTTCGCGGAGGTAAGGTGCGGCCGCCTTGGTCGCATCGTTGGCTACCGTGAACTCGTGGTGGGCGGGGCGGAGTGACTCGCTCGTGCTCAGGCGTTGGCCACAGATCGCGAACCCCAACATGTGGCGCGCGCCGAAGTCGCGCCCGTCCCGATCGATCCGCTTGCGTGCCTGCCCGGCGAGGTCGTCGAAGAGACGCCCGGCGGCGACAGCATCCGACTCCTGGGTCGTGAGCGCCCGCAGCGCGAGCACGATGAGGGCCTGCCCGTCCCGCCGGTACCGGTCCGCCTTCTCGATGTGTTGCCTGGCCGTCCCGACCTCGTCCCGTGTCAGATACGCCATGGCTAGGGTGGTGCGGGCCTGCAGGATGGTCACCGGATCGTGCACTCGCACCGCCTGCTCGACCGCGTCGTTCGCCATCTCGATCGCCTTACCGAGCCTGCCTTGCGCGAGCAGGAGGTCGGCGCGAGCATCCCGGCAGGCAACCAACCGCCAATCGTCCGCACGAGATGCCGCCGCCTGTTCGGCGTCCTCGATGTACTTTTCGGCCCGGTCGGGGTCCTTCATCTCGGTATGCCAGCGGGCGAGCCGCAACAGGATACGGACCATCCGCGCGTAGCCGTCGCCTCCGGCGCCAGTAGTGTCGGCGAAATCAGGGCGCGCCGCGATAGCGAGAACCCCCTCCGCGCGGCCCAAGGCTTGGTCGTACTCTCCCCAGCGCCGGTGACAGTCGGCCAGCCCTTCGAGTGCACCCATCAGCACCACCAAAGCGCCCTGTGCCTGCGCTTCCGACCGCGCCTGTTCGTAGTAGTTGTAGGCAGACTCGGCGTCGCCGTTCTGCCAGTACATCGCACCAAGGTTGGCGCGGATCTTGGTACGAATCTCGGGAGTACCGGTCTTGTTTGCCCGGTCCAGCGCACGGCCGTACGCCTGGCTGGCCGCGTCGAAGTCTCCACGCCGTCCGTGTAGGTCGCCCAGCTCGTTGTCGTTGGCCATCTCCAGGGCCGGATCGCCGAGCTTGCCGCAAACTTCCACGCGCTGGTCGAACAGCAGGAAGCCGCAGTTCCACTCGTTCAGGATGTCGGCAGTCAGCTCGATTACGTCGTAGGCCACCGGATACCACCCACTCCTGAGCAGTACACGCATCTGAGCGAAGTGGATGTGTAGATCATCGATGTCGCGTGGCTCTGCCACGCGCCGCCGCCCCAGCACGTCTGCCGCGCGTCGCAGCAGGACACGCCGCTCCCCGACGTCTCTGGGCAGCAACGAGTCGACGTCAGTCACCTCCAGTTGGTACAGCCCGACTTGTGTCGCGGTGACGAACTCACTCTCCGCCAGTACCTCCAGAATGCCCTCGACCTCATCCCGGGTGGCCTTGCCAGCCAGCGCCGCGGTCACCCCGGCGGCATCGATTGGTGTCGCGAAGGCGGCGAGTGCCTCGATGACGCGGCGGCGGGGCGCGGGCAGGTGCTGGCAGAGGAAGTCGGCGAGGCGCCGCGGCGTGTCCGCCGGCTCCATCTGCGCGACGCTCGCAAGGAGGGTAGCTACCCGAACGGCGGGCTCGGAATGCGTGACGATCGCCTGTATCAGCTGGGCACAGCGCGGATTGCCGTGCAGCTTCCGGTACAGCATCGTCAGGTCCGCCGGGGGTAGGTCCGTCAGCCCGAGCCGGCCCCCCTTGTTCAGGGCGTGCAGGAAGCTCGCGAAGTCCGGCTTCGGTAGGCGCCCCAGCGCGATCGGTGGATCCACCGTGGACCACGTGCCACGGGCGCGAGCCTCCAGCGGATCCCGGCTGAGCAACACGACAGCCACTCGGTGCCGATGGTCTGTGGCGAACGCTTCCAGCGCCTCGTCAAGCTGAAAGTCGACGTGCCTGCGATCGCCCGGGACGACGAGGTGCTGGGCGGAGTCGACGACGATGACGATGTGCCTCAGCTCCGTTCCCTCCAACGCCGCTTCAAGGCGGCCAAGCAGTGATTCCCCCGGCCGGAGCACCGCGGGCCTGCCGTGCCGGCCCTCAAGATTCGCGATCAAGTTGCGCACGTCCAGCCGGCCGTATGGCACCGCTTCATGCTTGTACACCCGAACGGTCTTGTCGGCACCCATCACCTCGTCGAGCACCGCGTCGACCAGTCTGGTCTTACCGATGCCGGGCGGGCCGGTGACGGCAACGACGCCCCACGGGCCTTCGGTCAGCCGGTCGCGTAGGCGCTCGTACTCGCTGTCGCGGTCCAGCAATGAAGGATCTCGCCGCAGCTGAGGTGCCGGCGCGGCCTGGCCGACCTCCTTCCGCATCGAACGCAGCGTGATCACCAGGGACGCGCCGCCGAAGACGGCGCCGAGGGTGCCGGAGACGGCGCCGACGACCCAACCGGTAGCCTCGATCCACGGCCAGGCGCCCTTCTCCGGGTCACCGAACGCCCGCCACCAGCCGAACCGCGTCCCGAGGGCGACGAACAGTGCCAACGCAGCGACGGTGAACACCGCGTACAACGGTCGACGCGACCTGCGAGCCATCCCGTAATGATGCCGCTACATGCCGTACCGAGAAAGGGGCCTGACGCCACCAGCCGCGTGACCGGCTCAGGGTAGTGCCTTACGGTCGATGCACTCTCATGCCGCCGTCCGTGTGCGGACCAACGCTGCGCGCGTGCGTTGGCCGGGCGTCGCTACGCTGCAGTCATGCCATCCGAGCCCGAGCATCTTGTTCAACTCGAAGACGAAGCCACCCTGGCTGAGATTGCGGCCATCGAGGCGATCCTCGCCGACGCGGGCATGGAGGCCCCTGTCAGAGCAGGCATGATCCGCCACTCTGCCGGAGACCTGCCCTGGCACCTGCTCTGGGTGACAGCCTTGGCGTACTTCGTCAAGCCGTTCGCCGAAGGAGCTATGACCCGGGTCGGCGAGCGCACCGCCGATGCTGGCTGGGAGAAACTCGCCGATATCGCAAAGCGGATGCGTGCCGCCCGGACCGGCGCGAACGGGCGATTTGAGATCGAGGACGCCCCATCGAAGGCTCAGTTCCACATTACCGCTGACCTGCCAGACGAGGCGTTTAAGGCCCTCACCGAGATTGACCTCAGCATCCCCGGAAACGCAGGCAACGTGTTCGTCTGGGACCACGAGGCTGGCCATTGGCGACCGGTCTTGTAATCACACCGGAACAACCGCGAAAGCCGCTCTACGTACCGTGCGGACAGCGCACTCTTCTGCCGCTCTCGGCGCGCGAGCGGCGAGCATGACACGACCGCGCGTACGCTGCCGTGGTGCGGATCGACTTGGTTGCCCTGGTTGCCGCGAGTCACGCGCTACCCGACGGTCACCGCCCGTTTGGAGGCCGACGCAGGCTCCTGCCGAGTCGAGTCTGCTGTTGCAACAGCGTCGGTACTAACGGTGCCCTCATCGTCACGCGATTGGCTCGCCCTCACCGTCCTGCAACGAACCTGCGGCAGCGCCTGGACGCGGGTAGCGGCCACAGCTACCGAACACGGCCGTGACCAGGAGGTCCGAAGATCAGCCGCTTCGACGGTTGCCATACTGGCGAGGACTCTGCACCGTGCCGGAACGGCCGTGGACGCGGCTCGCGGTACCCCCGATGTGGTTTGCGGTGGCCTTGCCCTTGGACCGGCGCGCCGCCCGGTTCTCGAAGGGCTGCGGCTGCTCCTCGGTTCCCGCTTCGGCGTCAGCGGTGGGATCGGCGTCGCTGGTGGCGTCGGCCATCGGTGTCTCCTCGTGCTGTTCAGGACTGGGCTATTTTGCTGCGGATCTGGAAGCGTGGCCGCCGCGATACGCAGACGGTAGCGGGCAGGCCAACCTGAGTCGGGACCGACTGCCCGGGTAAACCATCCAGTCACGCCGGAGCCTCGCCAGGGTGATCCAACTACGACACCATCCGAGCACCCGGATTTAGCCGCTGTCCAGGCGCAGCATAGTCGCCTCCGTAACGCGCGGCGGCAGGGTCGTTCCCGGTTTCGGCCAGTCACTACCAAGCCATGCCTACTGTGGTGGCGAGCGGCGTGCGGGATGGGCGACCTCGATAGGCGGCTTGTTGGGCGCAGACGACGTACACCCCGGACACCCAGACCTCGGAACCTCAGTGCCCGTACGAGCTGGCGCTACTCGGCGTCTCCACTGCTTGGAGCAAGATATGGCCATTGCTTATCGATTCGCGACCGGGCGCGGTCGCAGATCGGCAATGGAGGCGAGTCCGCCCCTGCGGCGCCGGTCCCGTATGGGCGTTCGATTGAGGACGGCCAGGTAGGTACGGACGATCGGGATCAGTCTCCGGCCCACGCCCAGCCGTAGCTAGACGAGCGGCGCCGGCGTGGAGGCCGCAGGATAGCCCCCTGCTACCGCGCCGCTTCCGCTCCTCGCCGCTGCGCGACTGCGGTGCGGGTCGGCTTGCTCTCGAATGACTACCGCAGCGCTCGCCGGCGACCGCAACGACGCCAGCAGGTCGGGTAGGCGCCAGCTTGGCCTTCCCAGACCAGGACGGAGGCCGTCCAAGCTGGTCTATATCCGAGGGTCGTCGGTGGGTACGCGGCGGGACCCACTCAGGCATACGTGGCTCAGACTTCCTACGCCGCCAAGCGGGCGCTGGTAGCCCTGGACGCTCACTTGCCGGCAGCACCCAGGGCACACAGTGGCGGCGATGGACAACGATCAGCCCGCCCCACCCCGGAAGGCCCGGCACCGTGCCCACCATCGACCGGCCCGCCCGCACGCGATGCTGCTCCGACTATCGGACGAGGAAAAGGCTGCGATCGACGCGGCAGCCGCAGTCGCGGACCTGACCCCCACCGGATACGCGGCCAAGGCGGCCGTCGCCGCCGCGAACGCCGGCCAGGCTGCCAGCGACGCGATCGGTGACCTGCGAGGCCTGCAGCATGAGCTGTTCGCTGCCCGCCGCGCCGTGGTGATGTTCGGTAACAACGTCAACCAGGCCGCCGCGGCCGTCAACGCCACCGGCCAGCTCCCGGACTGGACCACCGACGCCGTCCGGCTCTGTGTCGCAGCGGTGGCCCGGCTCGACGAGGTGATCTCCATGATCCACCGGAGACTGCGGTGATCACGCGCGTGCACCGACGTGGCTCGCGGGTCGGCGGACTGCTGCGCTATCTCTGGGGCCCGGGCAAGGCGGAGGAGCACACCAACCCCCACCTTGTGGCAGTCTGGGACGGTGCGGGTCCGCTGACGAACCTGGAGCCCAAGGCCACCGTCGGCGGCAAGCGGGACTTCCGGGCGCTGACTGCGTTGCTGGAGCAACCGGTCCGGGCGGGCTACCGGCCGCCGAACAAGTTCGTCTGGCACGCCAGCATGCGGCTGGCTCCCGAGGACCGGCACCGCACCATCAGCGACTCTACGTGGGCGGGCATGGCGGTGCAGATGCTCACCGAGGTCGGAATCGCCACTACCGCGACTGATCCCGGCCTGCGGTGGATCGCCATGCGGCACGCCGATGACCACGTGCACATCGTCGCCACGCTGGTGCGTGAGGACGGGCGAACCAACTGGATGCGCAACGACTACCCGCGCTGCGTCAAGGCCACCTACAACGTCGCTCGCCGCTACAACCTGCACCGCCAGGTCCCGCCGGCGGACCGGACCGCCCACCGCCGTCCCCACCCGGTCGAGGTCAGCAAGGCCCGCCGCACCGGCCGCGCCCAGACACCCCGCGACGAGCTGCGCCGGCGCGTACGCAGAGCCGTGGCCGCAGCCGGCTCGGAGGAGGAGTTCTTCACACGGCTCCGAGAGGCAGGAGTGCTGGTCCGACTCCGACGCAGCAGCACCGACGCCCAGCAGATCACCGGATACGCGGTCGCGCTTCCCGGCGCCCGGACCGCCGGCGGACAACCGGTGTACTTCGGCGGCGGCCGGCTGGCGCCCGACATGACCCTGCCCAAGCTGCGGCTGCGCTGGGGCACCCTCGGGCCGCAGCCGACGGCACCATCGGTCGGCCGCAGCGAACGTGTCGAGGCAATGCGCCAGGCCGCCAAGGTCGCCACCGCGGCCGCCGACGACATCCGCGACGCCGCCCGTACCGAACCGGGCCGGGTGCAGGCCACCGCGGTCGCCGCGGCAGATCTGCTCACCAGCCTGGCGTACGCGATGGAGGGTGACCGGCGCGGGCCGCTGCACCGGGCCGCCGAGGTCTTCGACCGGGCGGCCCGCGACCTGTACGGGCGGGTCCCTCGGCCCACCGGCCGCGGCCAGGAGACGCGCGCCATGTCGCGGCTGGTAGCGCTGATGGGCCGCATCTCCGGCGACGACGACGCCATCGCCGCGCTCGCGCTGGTGATGGACCTGGCCCGCCTCGCCGACACCCTCGAGCAGCTCCGCAAGGCACAGAAGCGCCTCCACCAGGCCGAGGCGGCGCGAGCCGCGGCCGAGGCGCTGCGGCTGGTAGCGGGTGGGCGGCAACCGGCGGTAACGCCGCCGCTCACTGCCACGCCCACCTCCGAACCGACAGTGGGAGGCGGCCGACGCGCTGGACGTGGCCGTTGAGCAGGCAAGGGAGGTGCATGTGCCGCACCCGCAGCAACACGAGGACCCGATGGCCGAGACCCGCCAGCAGTTCCTGCAAGGGCTGGCCACGATGGCAACCGTCGGCGAGGCCGGCGCCCGCTGGGCTGCCGTCGGCATCCAGAACAAAGCCGCCGACCGCGAACGCCAGGCCCGGCGCGACCAGGCCGCCGCGGCAGCCCGCCGCGAAGCCGATCGACTGGTCGCCAAGGTACGCGCGGACCGCGAACGGATGGCAGCGGCGCTCGACGGCGACTGGCTGCTCAACAAGGCCACCTTCGCCGACACCGCCGCCGTCTGGCGCACCGCGACGATCCATGCCGGCACCGACCCGGTCGCCCGGCGGGCAGCAGAGTTCGCCGAGCAACGACTGCGGCAGTTCCGACCGGACCTGATGGCCGCCTACGAACGCCGCCGGCACGCCGGCACCGCTATCCCCGAGGCCATGCGCGCCGCCGCCCGAGAAGTGTGGGAGAACGACGCCCGCGCCAACCACCGCCAGCACGGCGCTCGCGCCCATGGCAGTAGAACTGGCCGGCGGGGGATTACCGCTGAGGGTCCCGCTGCTCTGCCGCCGGGCGGCCGTGGGCAGGTCGACGAGTTCGACGCGGCTGTCCGGAAGGAGGCGATGACGCTGGCAGAACACGTACGGCCCGAAGCCCTCGACGAGCTACAGCGCCAGTCGCGGGCCGTCGGCAAACTCCCCGCCGGCGAACCCGTGCAGCTCCTCCGCGACCTCGCGGCAGAGATGAGCCAGGCCATCAGGACCGGCTACGCCGACGGACGGCCTGTCGAAGGCATCCGCCTCGCGCACAGTCACGTGGAGGAGGCCCTGGCCCGCGACCTGCACGGCAGAGCTGCCGTTGAACGCGGTGAAGGAGTCCGCGATGGCGGGACGCTGGACGATCCCCGTACCTTGGGCGACGAGCACGCGATCGGGCAGACGGCGAGCGTGGTACACGACGACAACGCCGACCACACCGCGGCCAACGCCGCAGTCCACCACGCTGAGGTCCTCGCGGCGCCCGCGTGGACGCAGGCCTTCCCCAAGCTTCGCGTCGCCCAGGTCGAAGCGGTGGTCGCCACCAAGCAGCCCGCGGTGACCACCACCGCAGTGCAGATGCGGGGCAGAGCGCGATGACCGCCACCACGTCCCCGCATGCCCCCAACGAGACCGCAAGCCGATTCGATGAGCTTGCCGCTGAGGTGGCGAGACTGACGAGGCAGGTAGCCGTCCTCCAGCAGACCCATGCCGAACGTGGCCACGGTGGCGGTGGAGACGATCAGCCGCCGCTGTACTCGACGGTCGAGGAGTGGGTGAACACGTACCTGCTACGAACCTTCCCGCGGCCGGTAGGCGAGGTCGGCGTGTCCCGATGGCACTGGTGCGAGCAGTGGTGGCGGCACGACGAAGCCGTCACCCGACTGACCGCCCTCTGGTACGGCTGGGAGCACGCCCGGCTGCAGATGACCGGCATGCTGCCCTGGCTGCGAGAGCTCGACCAGCAGATGCCCATCCTCTACGGCGACGACGGGCCGTTCCGCAACTGCGCTGTGAGCGGGGACCTGGGAGTGGCGCGACATCACTCATCACCGGAGGTGCCGGCCGAACCTGCGCCCGAGAACTGGTGGAGCTGGTGGGAATAATGTCGGCGATGGCTACACGCATGCCCCGTACAGGATGACGTTCGCTGCGTGCTGCGGGGGAAGTGGTCCGGTGACAGGCTGCGGTCATGTTCGAGGAGTGCATGAAGACTGCGGAGATTGCTTCTGAGCTGCGAGTTTCGGAGAAGTCGGTGCGGGAGTGGCGGCGCCGGTCGGTAGCCGGGGGCGGCGGCTCTAGTGGCAGCGGGGCCTGGCGGTGCGGACTGCAAGCTCGATGGTGAGCAGCGCGAACAGTTGGCTGTTGTGCTGGACGAAGGCCTGATTGCTCAGGGCTGGGGCTGATGCTCGTTGGACCCTGGCTCGGGTCGCCGAGATGATCGAGCATGAGGTGGTTGCCGTCGGTGTTGCGGGCGAGGGTGATGTCGCGTCGCGGTCGAGTGCCGAGCATGATGGTGGGGTGCGAGATCGGGCCGGGGCCCGACGCCTGCGGAAGTTGGCGCGGGCGTCTGGCCTGGTGTTCGGCCTCAGCTGGGTGGATGAAGTGGTCAGGTCGCTTTCGGGGCTCTTGCTCGTTCTTGGCGTACTTGTTCGAGGGCGGCGGTGTCGGATGCGAGATCCGGGTGGCCGACTTGGCGGTCGAGATCGACGACGCGTTCGAGTTCGCCGATCGCCTGGTCGAGGTTTCCCTCCGCTCGGTGGATCATAGCGACGTTGTACCGGGTGACGGCTTCGCCGGCGCGGTCGCCGACGTCGCGTTGGATGGGTAGGGCTTGCTGGAAGTAGGTCAAGGCCTGCTGCCGGTCTCCGAGTCCGTTGTACACGCTGCCGATGTTGTTGAGGGTGGCGGCTTCGCCGGCGCGGTCGCCGACGTCGCGTTGGATGGGTAGGGCTTGTTGGTAGTAGGTCAGGGCCTGCTGCCGGTCTCCGAGCGCGTTGTGCACGCTGCCGATGTTGGTGAGGGTGGCGGCTTCGCCGGCGCGGTCGCCGACCTCCCGCTGCATGCGCAGGGCTTGCTGGTAGTAGGTCAGGGCCTGCTGCCGGTTCCCGAGCTCGTTGTACACGCTGCCGATGTTGTTGAGGGTGGCGGCTTCGCCGGCGCGGTTGCCGACGTCGCG
>NZ_JALJRJ010000035.1:0-37251 GCF_024519755.1 Micromonospora sp. Mcm103 | reverse complement strand
CCTCCTCGCTGACTTCACCACCCTCAACACCCCTTGACTTCTATAGGAGCATCCCGGGGTACGCGCCTCAGCACCCGCCGCCGTCCCACCACCAGTGCCTCGTCACGGGATCTCCTCGCGTACCACCGCCACGCCGCCCGGCGCCACCGTCAACTCGCCGTCGACGGTCGCGCCGGTCAGCAGGTCGAGCCCGGCGGCCGGCACCCGCTGCGGCCGGTCGGTGTGGTTGAGCAGGTAGAGCAGGCCGTCCTGGCGGCGTACCGCCTCGACGCCCGAGGGCGCGCCGGGGCAGGCCGGGGCCACGCCGGCGAGCCCTGCCGCCTCGGTGAGCAGCCGCCGGTAGGTGTCGTCGTCGGGGCGGGTGGAGACATACCAGGCGTACGCGTCACCGACCCGGTGCCGGGTGATCGCGGGCCGCCCGTCCAGCACTCCCCCGGCGTACGCGCTGATGGTCTCGGCGCCGGCCGGGTGCACCGTCTCGGACCAGATCCGGCCGGTCCCGCCCCCGCTCAGCGGCACGTGTTCGTCGTCGGCGAGGGAATGGAACTCCTCCACCCGCACCCCGAGCAGGTCCCGGTACGCGCCCGGGTAGCCACCGAGGCGTACCCGGGCGTGCTCGTCGGCGACGCCGCTGAGCCAGGTCACCAGCAGGTGCCCGCCGTCGTGGACGTGCCGGCGTACCCAGTCGACTGTGGCGTCCGAGGCCAGGTAGAGGGCGGGGAGCACGAGCAGCCGGCAACCGTCGAGCGGGACGCCGGGCGGCACCACGTCGGCGGTGACGCCCGCGTGCCACAGGGCCCGGTGCACGGCGGCCGCCTCGCCGGGGTGGTCGAGCCCGTCGCGGGGCATCCCCGGGTGCCGCAGCGCCCAGCCGCTCGCCGCGTCGTACGCGATGGCCACCCCAGCCTGGACGCGGCCCGGCGCGGTCCCGGCGAGCCGGCCCAGCGCGGCGCCCAGGTCGGCGGCCTCGCGGAACACGCGGGTATCCGCCCCGGCGTGCGACACCACTGCCGAGTGGAAGCGTTCCGCCCCACCGGCCGGTGCACGCCACTGGAAGAACATCACGCCGGCGGAGCCGCGCGCGACGTGGGCGAGGCTGTGCCGGGTCATCCGGCCGGGTTCCTTGGTGTGCATGCGCCCGGCGGTGTGGATCTGGTTGGGGGCGCTCTCCATCAGCAGCCACGGCACCGGCCGTCCGGCGCCGTGACGGGCCCAGCCGCGGGCCAGGTCGGCGGCGAACGCGGTCTGCTCCTCGGCGCCCAGGTCGGTGGCGGACGGGTAGTGGTCGATCGCGACCAGGTCGACCTCGCGCGCCCAGCGGGCGTGGTCGACAGGCACCCAGTCGCCGAGCACGTAGTTGGTGGTGACGGGTACCGCCGGGTTGGCCGCGCGCAGCAGGTCCCGCTGCTCGGTGTACGCGGACAGCAACGTGTCGGACCAGAAGCGGCGGAAGTCGAGCAGCTGGCCGGGGTTGGCGAGGTACTGGGTGGCGCGGGGCGTGCCGACCTGCGCCCAGTCGGAGTAGTGCTGGCTCCAGAAGCTGGTGACCCAGGCGTCGTTCAGCGCGTCGAGGTCGCCGTAGCGGGTGGTGAGCCAGCGGCGGAACGCCGCCTCGGTGTGCGGGCAGTGGCAGGTGGTGCCGTACTCGTTGTGCACGTGCCACAGCGCCAGCGCCGGGTGGTGCGCGTACCGGGCGGCGAGCACCTCGGCGATGCTCCGGGCGGCGTCCCGGTACGCGGGCGCGGCGGCGCAGTAGGTGTCCCGGCTGCCGTGGGTCAGGCGTACGCCGTCGGCGGTGACCGGCAGCGCGTCCGGGTGGCGCAGCGAGAACCACGGCGGCGGCGACGCGGTGGGGGTGGCCAGGGCGGCGCGGATGCCGGCCGCGTGGAGCAGGTCCAGCACGTCGTCGAGCCAGTCGAGCGTGTACCGGCCGGGTTCGGGTTCCAGCCGGGACCAGGCGAACACGCCGACGGTGACCAGGTCTACCCCGGCGGCGCGCATCAGGGCGACGTCCTCGCGCCACACCCCGGGCGGCCACTGCTCCGGGTTCCAGTCCCCGCCGTAGCAGAGCGAACCGTCGTCCCACGGCGCTTTAGTTGTCATCCCGGCCAAAATAGGAACAGGTGAGAAGGAAAGTCAATGCCGTCGATCATTGACAGTTAGTTGGGCTTCCAAAGAAACTGGCGGGACCGCCCGTGGACGCCGCGAGGAGACGCCCATGCCGTACCGCCCGCCGCTGGTCCCGTACGAGACGTTCGTGGCCGACCCGCCCGACCTGCCGGTCCGCGCCCCCGGCGAGGAGGGCGCCGACGACGTGCTGCGGGCGGAGGTCGCCACGACCGACGCGCACGGGGTCACGCTGACCGCGACCTGCGCGTCCGGCCGCACGCTCGTCGCGCGCATCGAGGCCGCCGGAGACGGGATCATCCGGGTACGCCTCGCCGACGACCTCTCGGTCCGCAGCCGGTCCGCAGCCGCGCTGACGCTGGTCCACCCGCAACCGCACCCGGCAACGGTGACCGTGGCCGACGGGCACGTCCGGGTGGGTGCCGGCGGCGTGATCGCCGACCTGCGCCTGGACCCGTGGGAGCTGCGCTTCGTCACCCCCGACGGGCGGCTGCTGCTCGCCTCCGACGGCGGCACGCGGGACATCAGCGGCCGCCGCCGCACGCTGCCGCTCGGCCGCTCCACGTTCGACGGCGAGCCGGTCGCGTGGCACGAGAGCTTCGTGGCGCCGGGCGACGAACGGTTCGTCGGCTTCGGTGAGAAGTTCACGCCGCTGGACAAGCGCGGCCAGCGACCGCTGATGTGGAACTTCGACGCGTTCGGCGGCGAGTCCGACCGGTCGCACAAGAACGTGCCGTTCTACCTGTCCGACCGCGGCTACGGCCTGCTGGTCGACAGCGGACTGCCGGTGCAGTTCGACGTGTGCGCGAGCACCCACAGCAGCGTGCAGATCCTCGTCCCGGACGACCTGCTCGACTACTACGTGCTGGCCGGACCCACCCCGGAGCGGGTGCTCGACCGGCTCGACGCGCTGACCGGGCGGCCGTACCTGCCGCCGAGGTGGGCGTTCGGCGCGTGGATCTCGTCCGGCTTCTTCCCGGACAGCCAGCAGCGGGTGCTGGAGCGGGCCCGGCGCCTCCGCGAGCGGGACGTCCCCTGCGACGTGCTGCACCTGGACTGCTACTGGCAGGTCGCCGGGCACTGGTCGGACCTGCGCTGGGACGCCGACGCCTTTCCCGACCCGGACGGCATGCTCAAGGACCTCACCGAGCAGGGCTTCCGGGTGTGCCTGTGGATGAACCCGTACCTGATGACCGGCAGCCCGCTCTACGCCGAGGCCGAGGCCGCCGGGTACTTCCTGCGCCACCCCGACGGCGGCACGTACGTCGCCGACACCTGGCACGGCAGCTACCCGGCGGGCGCCATCGTGGACCTCACCAACCCGGCCGCGGTGCGCTGGTTCCAGGGCCTGCTGCGGCCGCTGCTGGCGCAGGGCGTCGCGGTGTTCAAGACCGACTTCGCCGAGGGCGTACCGGCCGACGCGGTCGCGCACAACGGCATGACCGGCGTGGAACTGCACAACGTGTACGCGCTGCTGTTCAACGACGCGGTCGCCGACGTCACCGAGGAGGTCGCCGGGCACCGTACGGTGTGGGCGCGCTCGTCGTACCTGGGCGGGCAGCGGCACAGCGCCCAGTGGAGCGGCGACGTCAACGCCACCTGGCCCGGCATGGCCAGCACGCTGCGCGGCGGCCTGTCCCACGGGCTGTCCGGGGTGCCGTTCTGGAGCCACGACACCGGCGGCTTCCACGGCACGCCCGAACCGGACCTGTACGTGCGCTGGACCCAGTTCGGCGCGCTCTCCCCGCTGGTACGGCTGCACGGCACCACCAGCCGGCTGCCGTGGGAGTTCCCGCCCGAGGCGGAACGGCACGCGGTGGACGCGCTGCGGCTGCGTTACCGGCTGCTGCCGTACCTCTGGTCGGCGGCGGTGGCGAGCGCCCGTACCGGCGGCCCGATGATGCGGGCGCTGCTCGTCGACACCCCGGACGACCCGGCCGCCTGGACCGCCGACCTCCAGTACCGCCTCGGCCCCGACCTGCTGGTGGCACCGGTGCTCGACAGGTCCGGCGAACGCGCCGTCTACCTGCCGGCGGGCGACGACTGGCTGGACGCGTACACCGGTCAGCGGCACCCCGGCGGCGGGCACCTGCGGGTGCGCGTACCCATCGACCGGCTGCCGCTGTACGTGCGGCACGGCGCGCTGATCCCCACTGTGGCGCCGGCGGCGACGGTCGGTACCGGCCCGTTCCGGGACGTCACGCTGGTGGCCTGGGGCGGTGTCGACGGCGTGAGCGTGGTGCGGGACCCCGACGGCGACACCACGATCACCGCCGCACGCGACGGGGACACGCTGCGTGTACGCGTGGACGGGCCGCTGGACGTGCGGCGGGTCAGCGTGGTCGGGGAGGATCCGCCGCGCCGGGTGGTGCTCGGCGGCGAGCCGGTCCCGGTGACGCCGTTCGCGCCGTGGTTCGGCGGCGGAGACCGGCCGGCCGGAATCTCGCCCATTTAGTTTAAGCTGTAGCCGAACTCGGGTCGGGCGCAGGAGGCGGGCAGTACGTGATCAGCATCGACCGGCCGACGGCCGACCTCGGCGACGTGCGGGTGACCAACCGGGCCGCCGTGCTCCGGCACGTCCGCCGCCACGCCCCCTGCTCCCGGGCCGACGTCGCCGCGCGTACCGGGCTGAACAAGGCCACCGTCTCCAGCCTGGTCGCCGAGTTGATCGAGCACGGCCTGCTGCGCGAGACCGGGCTGACCGAGAACCGGGTGGGCCGCCCGGCCACCATGCTCGTGCTCGACGGCGCCCGCTACGCCGGGCTCGGCCTGCGCGTCGGCGCGGACGAACTGGTGGCGGTCGCCGCCGGGCTGGGCGGCGACCCGGTGCTCACCTGGCGGCGCGCGTTCCCCGCCGCCACCGCCGGTCCCGAGGAGACGGTCAAGGCGCTCGCCGCGCTGGTCCGGCGGGCCGTCACCCGTATCGGCGCGGACCGCACCGTGCTCGGCCTGACCGTTGCCGTACCCGGGCTGGTCGACCCGGACGGCGACGTCCCGGCCGCCCCGGCGCTGGGCTGGCGCGGCGTGCCGCTTGCCGCGTCGGTGCGCCGCGCGCTGCGCGACAGGGGTTTCCCCGTCGCCGTCGACACCGAGGCCAACCTCGCCGCGCTGGCCGAGCGGCGGCACGGCCCGTACGCCGCCACGACCGACCTGGTGCACCTCACCGGCGGCCCGGCGATCGGCGCGGGCCTGATCAGCGGCGGCCGGCTGCTGCGCGGCGGACGCGGCTTCGCCGGCGACATCGGACACCTGCCGCTGGCCGCTGACGGCCCGCCCTGCGACTGCGGGCGACGCGGCTGCCTCACCGCGCTCCTCGGCGTGGACGCGGTGATCGGCCGGCTGCTACCAGACGCCGGGCCGGTCACCGACCACCTGCCGGAGATCGAACGGATCCAGGCCCTGGCCCGCGCCGGGGACGAGCCGGTACGGACCGGGCTCACCGAGATCGGCCGGCTGCTCGGGCAGGCGGCGTCGGTGCTGTCCGGGCTGCTCGACCCGGAGGTGGTGGTGGTCGGCGGCCACCTGGCGGCGCTCGCGCCGTGGCTGCTGCCGGCCGCCCACGCCGAACTCGCCGCCCGCACACCCGTCCCGCCCGGCGTACGGCTGGAGGCAAGCACGCTCGGGTCCGCGGCCGGCGCGCTGGGCGGGGCCACCGCCGCGCTGGCCACAGTGGAGGCGGGACGCCTGCCCGCCGGATGACCCCTTGACCGCACCCGCCGGAAGGTGTCAACCTCGGTAGCGCCGCGTTCCGGGACCGGGCAACCTGCGAAGCGGCGTGTTTTTCGGCGATTGTCGAAGCGCTTCACCACCGCTCCGGGCCGACACCGCCGCCCCCACCACCACCCCTTTTTCGCGTACGCGCCGCCGCATCACCGGCTCGTTCGTCGAAGCGCTTCGACGAACGAGCGGCGGCCCGAACGCCGACCGGAGGCGCCCACCATGACCGACCCCGTCCCCCACCGTCTCGACGACCTGCTGGCCCGGCTCACCCTGCCGGAGAAGCTCGGCCTGCTGCACCAGTGGCAGGCACCGGTGCCCCGGCTCGGCCTGCGCGCGTTCCGCACCGGCACCGAGGCGCTGCACGGCGTCGCGTGGCTCGGCACCGCCACCGTCTTCCCGCAGGCGATCGGCCTCGCCGCGAGCTGGAACCCGGACCTGATCCGGGCGGTCGGGTCCGCCGTCGGCGACGAGGTGCGGGTCAAGCACCGGGCCGACCCGGACCGCGTCGGCCTCAACGTGTGGGCGCCGGTGGTCAACCCGCTGCGCGACCCCCGGTGGGGGCGCAACGAGGAGGGCTGGTCCGAGGACCCGTGGCTGACCGGCAAGCTGGCCACCGCGTACGCGCTGGGGCTGCGCGGCGACCACCCGATCCGGCTGCGGACCGCGCCGACGCTCAAGCACTTCCTCGGCTACAACAACGAGACCGACCGGGCCACCACGTCCAGCGACCTGCCGCCCCGGGTGCTGCACGAGTACGAGCTGCCCGCCTTCCGCGCTCCCCTGACGGCGGGCGCGGCGGTGGCGGGGATGGCGTCGTACAACCTGGTCGACGGCGTACCGGCGCACCTGAGCCCGCTGATCGAGGGTGAGCTGCGCGGCTACGCCGACGACGAGATCATGGTGGTCGGTGACGCCGGGGCGGTCGGCAACATCGCCGGCGTGCAGGAGTACCTGCCCGACCACGTGGCAGGCTTCGCCGCCGCGCTGCGCGCCGGCATCGACAGTTTCACCGAGGACGACGAGGACAGCGCACCCACGGTGGAACGTCTCGCCGAGGCGCTGGCGCGCGGGCTGATCGAGCCCTCCCACGTGGACCGGGCGGTGCGGCGGATCCTGTCCGTCCGGTCGCGGCTTGGCGACCTGGCCCCGGACCCGCACGACGACGTGCCGCCGGACACGCTCGACAGCCTCGCCCACCGGGAACTCGCCCGCGAGGCCGCCCGCCAGTCGGTGGTGCTGCTGCGCAACGACGGCCTGCTGCCGCTGCGCCCCGGCACCCGGGTCGCGGTGCTCGGCCCGCTCGCCGACACCGTGCTCACCGACTGGTACAGCGGCACCCCGCCGTACGTGATCAGCGCGTACGCGGGGCTGCTCGGGCGGCTGCCCGAGGTGACCACCCACCCCGGCACCGACCGGATCACCCTGCACGTCGGCGACCGGGCGGTACGCCACGACGACGAGGGCCCGCTGGCGCTCGGCGACAGCCCGGCCGAGTTCGAGGTGGTCGACTGGGGGCAGGACGTGGTGGCGCTGCGCGCCGCGGACACCGGCCGGTACGTCGGCGCCGACGACACCGGGGCGCTCGTCGCCGACCGCGACGGGCCCGGCGGCTGGGTGGTACGCGAGACGTTCCGCCTGCACCACCGGCCCGACGGCACCGCGCTGCTGCACCACCTCGCCACCGGCCGGCACGTCGGCGTCGCACCTGACGGACGGCTGAGCGTCGCCACCGGCGACCCGGCCGTGTTCACCGTGACGCTGCTCGTCGACGGAGCTGCCGCTGCCGCCGCGCTCGCCGCCGCCGCCGACGTGGCGGTGGTGGTGCTCGGCAACCACCCGATGGTCAACGGCCGGGAGACCGAGGACCGCGCCGACCTGGCGCTGCCCACCGGCCAGGCCGATCTGCTGCGGGCCGTGCACGCCGCGAACCCGCGTACCGTGCTGGCGCTGACCAGCAGCTACCCGTACGCGGCAGGCTGGGCGCAGGAACACGTGCCGGCGGTGCTGTGGAGCGCCCACGGTGGACAGGAGCACGGCAACGGGCTGGCGGACGTGCTGCTCGGCGCCGCCGACCCGGGCGGGCGGCTCACCCAGACCTGGTACGCCGACGCCGCCGAGCTGCCCGACCTGCTCGACTACGACGTCATCGGCGCCGACACCACCTACCTGTACCACCGGGGTGAGCCGCTGTACCCGTTCGGGCACGGGCTCAGCTACGCCACGTTCGACTACGCTGACCTCCGGTTGAGCACCGCCACGGCGCATGCCGGCGAGGAGGTGGAGGTGAGCGTCGAGGTCACCAACACGGGCCGCCGCCCGGGCACCGAGGTCGTGCAGCTCTACACCCGGCAGCGGCGCTCCCGGGTCAAGCAGCCGCTGCGGCAGTTGCGCGACTTCGCCCGCGTCACGCTCGACCCCGGCTGCGCCGCCCGGGTGACGCTGCGGCTGCGAACCGCCGATCTGGCCTGGTGGGACGAGACCCGCGCCGCGATGGTGGTGGAGGACGCCGTCCACTCCGTGCTGGTCGGCCGGTCCGCGCGCGACATCCGGCTGGCCGGCACGCTCACCGTCACCGGCGGCGACGCCACGGCCGAGCCCGCGGGCACCAGCTTCGGGGCGGCCCGGTGACCGGCCGGACCCCCGGCGAGCAGGTCACCATCGCCGACGTGGCCCGCCACGCCGGGGTGGCCGCCAGCACCGTGTCGTACGTGCTCAGCGGCAAACGCACCATCTCGGCCACCACCCGCAGCCGGGTGCTCGCCAGCGTCCGCGCGCTCGGCTACCACCCGCACGCCGGGGCCCGCGCGCTGGCCAGCCGCAAGGCCAACGTGATCGCGCTGGTGCTGCCGCTGCGTACCGGCATGCAGGTGCCGGTGGTGATGCGTTTCGCCACCGCAGTGGTCACCACCGCCCGCAGCTACGACCACGACGTGCTGCTGGTCACCGCCGACGAGGGACCGGCCGGGCTGCACCGCATCGCCGGCAGCGCACTCGTCGACGGCGTGCTGCTGATGGACGTCGAGCTGGAGGACTCCCGGGTGCCGCTGCTGCGGGACCTCGCGCTGCCGGGTGTCCTGATCGGGCACCCCGCCGACAGCACCGGGCTGGCCTGCGTGGACCTCGATTTCCGGCGCGCCGGTGAGCTGTGCGTGGAACACCTGGCCGCCGCCGGGCACCGGCGCATCGCGCTGCTCGGCGCGCCCGCCGCGGTCTACGACCGGGGCACCGGGTTCGCCCACCGCACCCGCGCCGGGGTACGCGCCGCGGCCGAGCGGCTCGGCGTCGACGCGGTGACCCGGCCCTGCGAGGAGGGACCGGCCGCGGTACGCCGCAATCTGGAGGCGCTGCTCGCCGACCACCCGGACGTGACCGGGCTGGTAGTGCAGAACGAGTCGGCGGTCGGGCCGGTGCTCGCCACGCTGCCCCTGCTGGGCCGGCGGGTGCCCCGCGACGTGTCGGTGGTCGCGATCTGCCCGGACGAGCTGGCCGAGCAGTCCGGGCTCACCTGCGTACCGGTGCCCGCCGAGGAGGTCGGCCGGCAGGCGGTGGCGCTGCTCATGCGGCGGTTGAGCGGCGAGGGAGTGCCGGAGGTGACGTTGCTGGAACCGCACCTCACCGTGCGGGACACCAGCGCCGGCCGGTGACTGCGCACCGCATCCACGACACCGCGCCGGCAGGCGACTGGACGGACGCCTTCCTCACCGGCAACGGCGAGCTGGGACTCATGGTCCACGGGCGGCCGCACGCGGAACGGATCGTGGTGAACCACCACCGGCTCGTCCTACCGAACGGCACCCGGCACGCCCGCGCGCCGGAGCTGGCCGGCCGGATGCCGCACATCCGCGCACTGGTGCTCGCCGGACGCCGTGCCGAGGCCGCCCGGCTGCTCACCGGCGGCCGGGAACTGGAGTGGACCCAGTCGTTCCACCCCGCGTACGCGCTCACCGTCGATGCGCCGCCCGGACCGGTACGCGACTACCGGCGCGACACCGACTTCACCACTGGCGAGGTGACCGTCGAGTGGTCGGGCAGGCGGCGGCGCTGCTTCGCCTCCCGCGCCGACGGTGTCGCGGTGCTGCACCTCGACCAGGGCGACTGCGTGGTGGGGGCGACCGGTGAGCTGTCCGGCAAGCCGGCCGACGTGGTCTACGAGCACGCCGCGTACCGCCGCGACGAGCTGGTGTTCCTGCGGATACGCGCCCGCTACCCGGACGCCGGCGGCGCGTACGGGTTCGAAGGACTGACGTTGCTGCGTGGGGACGTGAGCGTCGACGGCGACCGGGTGCGGGTACGCGGACCGGCGCTGCTCACCACGCTCGTCGACCGGCCCGACGCGCCGCCGTGGCGTACCCGGGTGTCGGAGCGGCGGCTTGCCGCGCTGGCCAGGGACTACAACGCGCTGCTGGCCCGGCACGTACCTCGCCATCGTGGTCCGTACACCCGGGTCGGCCTGGACCTCGGCGTGCCGGATGCCGACCGGGCGCTACCAGTGGGTGAGCTGCTGGCCCGGCAGGCCGCCGCGCCGGACCGGCTGGACCCGGCGCTGCTGGAACGGTTGTTCCACGCCGGCCGGTACCTGCTGTTCAGCGCCAGCGGGGTGCTGCCGCCCCGGCTGACCGGGCTGTGGCTGGGCTCGTGGGACGCGGCGTGGGCCGGTGACTTCACCACCGACGCGAACCTCAACCTGCAACTGGCCGGTGTGAACGTGGGCGCGCTGCCGGAGGTGACAGCCGCGCACGCCCGGCTGGTCGCCGCCCAGGTGGACCACTGGCGTGCCAACGCGCGGGCCGTGTACGGGGCACGCGGGCTGCTGGCGCCCAGCCGCACCGACGGTGAGCACGGGCACCTGTTCCACGTCCACCCGGACTGGCCGTTCACCGCGTGGCTGGCCGGCGCGGACTGGCTGCTGCATCCGCTGCACGAACATCACCTGGTCACCGGTGAGCCGCTGGGCGAGGTGGCCGGCTGGCTGGCCGAGGTGGCGGACTTCTTCGCGGACGTGCTGACCGCTGTGGACGGGCATCCGGTGCTGGTGCCGTCGTACTCGCCGGAGACCGGCCCGTACGACGACACCGGCCGGAGCGCGCCGGTCGCGGTGAACGCCACGATGGACGTCGCGGCGGCCCGGCACGCGCTGCGGCTGGCCGCCGAGGTCACAGGCGACGGCCGGTGGGCCGGGCTACGGCCGCCGGACTACCTGGTGGACGGGCGCGGCGGGCTCGCCGAGTGGGCGTGGCCCGGCAGCACCGGCGACGAGGACCACAGGCACGTCAGCCACCTGTATCCGGTGTGGCCGCTGCACGAGATCGACAGGGACGACACTCCGGAGCTGGCCGCCGCCGCGCACCGGGCGCTGACGCTGCGCGGCGACGAGAACCGGTCCGCGCACGGCAGCCTGCACCGGGCGCTCGCGGCGGCACGCCTGCGCGACGGTGAGCTGGTCGCGGTGAACCTGCGCAAGATCCTCGGCGCGGACATGTTCTTCCGGTCGCTGATGAGCGCGCACAACCCGGGCCGGACCACGTACAACGCCGACGCCGCGCACGCGCTCCCGGCGGTGCTGATCGAGTCGCTGGTGCAGTCGCGCCCGGGAACGCTGCGGCTGCTCCCCGCGCCGCTACCGGGCCTGCCCTCGGGCGCGCTGCGCGGCATCACCTGCCGGGGCCGGGTCACGGTCGAGGAGCTGACCTGGGCGCCGGGCCGGGTGCGGGCGCGGCTGGTGTCGCCGGTGGCGCAGCGCGTGGTGGTGCACGCACCAGGCGGCCGCCGTGCGGTGGATCTGGCCCCGGACCGGAGGTACGAGGTGGCGTTCGGCTAGAGGTTGTCGGGCTGGTGCAGCGCCGGGTGGCTCTCGCCCGGTGCGGCGTACCACGGCGGGGCGTCGTCGGTGAGCGCCGTGCCGATCCGCAGCCGCGCCCAGTCGTCCAGATCGGGCAGCGCGTCCGGCGCGAACCAGGCCACCGCGAGCGACTCGTCGCCGTCGGCCGCCGGCGCCCCGCCGACCGCCCGGCAGCGGAACCAGATGTTCAGGTATTCGCAGGCGTCGCCGTTGGGGTAGAGCACCGGGTGGGTGGCGACACCGGCGAGCCGGTCGATCGCCACCTTGACGCCCGTCTCCTCGTGGACCTCCCGCACCAGCGCGTCTGCTGGTTGCTCGCCCGGGTCGACGGTGCCCGCCGGGACCGACCAGCGGCCGTTGTCGCCCCGGCGGGCCAGCAGCACCCGTCCCGCGTCGTCGGTGACCACGCCGCTGACGCCGTACAGCATGAGCAGGTCGTGGCCGACGTGGCGGCGCAGCCGGGCGATGTAGGGCGAGACGGCCATGGCGAGCAGGCTACCGGCGGTCCTGCCGGTGCCGCCGGACCATGCCCTCGGCCAGCGCCGCACCGTCCAGGTCACCGGCGGCCAGCCGTGTGGCGACGGTACGGCGCACCATCCGGTCCGCGAGGGCCGGTGCGTGCCGGGCCAGCGCCAGTTCGATCCGGCCGCGCCGGGTGGTGGCCACGTCCCGTGGTGCGCGCCGGGCGGTGGCGGCGCGCAGGATCGCGGCCACCACCCCCTCGACCGGCTCCGGGCGGGACACCCCGTTCAGCGACAGCCCGGCCGCCACGGTGCTGTCGTGGATCGGGGAGGCGACCATGCTCGGGTAGACGACGCTGACGCCGACGTGGGTGCCTACTTCGTGGCGCAGCGCGTCGGCGTACGCGACGAGCGCCCGCTTGCTGACGCCGTACGCGGCTGCGAGGGGCAGCGGCAGCACCGCCATCCGGCTGGCCACGAAGATCACCCGGCCGCGGGCCGCCTCCAGGGCCGGCATCGCGGCGGCGGTGGTGCGCCAGGCGGCGAGCAGGTTCACCTCGATCTGGCGGCGTACCACCTCGTCGGGCGGCAGCTCGGCGGGCGCGGGCCCGCCCACACCGGCGTTGTTGATGAGCAGGTCCAGCCCGCCGAGCCGGTCGACCGCGGCGGCCACCGCCGGTGGCGTCGCGGCCGGGTCGGTCAGGTCGACGCCGAGCACCGGCGGTGTGGCATCGGGGTCGGCGTGCAGGTCCAGCCCGACCACGTGGGCGCCGGCGGCGGTCAGCGCCGCACCCAGGTGCTGCCCGAACGTGCCCCGGGCGCCGGTGACCAGCACCCGCCGTCCGGCCAGCCCGCCGCCACGGGCCGACGCGTTCACTCCGGTCCGCTCCTTGCCTGCCGCGCTCATCGTCCCGCTCCCGCGCGGCGCCGGCCGGCGGCCAGTTCGCGGCCCAGTTCGGCCAGGTAGACGTCGAAGTCGACGCGCATGTGCGGGCGGCGCTGCCCCCACCGGGTGGTGGCGGCGCGCAGCTCCTCGCGGCAGGCGGCGGCCTGCCGGGCCGCATCCGGTGGCGCCCAGGTGCCGGCCAGGCGCGCGGCCACCAGCCGCGCCTGCGCCTCGACCAGGGGGAACGCCGCGCCGGTGGACTGCATGAGCCCGACGAACGCCAGGCCGGGGGCGTCCAGGTGGAACACGTGCCGGTACAGCGGCAGCCGGTCGGCGCCGTCGCCGAGCAGCGCCGGATCGAGGAACGGCATCTCGACCCGGTAGCCGGTGCACCAGACGACCAGGTCGACCTCGTCGTGGCGGCCGTCGGTGAACTCGACCCGGTCGCCGTCGAAGCGGGCGATGCCGGGCCGGGCCTGGATGTCGCCGTGGGTGAGCCGGGACAGCAGCGCGTCGGACAGCGTCGGGTGGTCCTGGAGGAAACCGTGCGCCGGTGCTGGTAGCCCGTACCGGGTGGGCGGTCCGACCGCTGTGGTGATCATGGTTTGGCTGATCCGCTGGCGCAGCCGCCAGGGCAGCCGGCGGGCCAGCGCGCCGTTGAGCGTGTCCGACGGGCGGCCGAGCAGGTACTTGGGCACCACCCACACGCCGCGGCGCAGCGACAGCAGCGTGCGCGCGGCGGCGTACGAGGCGTCGACGGCGATGTCCATGGCGGAGTTGCCGCCGCCGACCACGAGGACCCGGCGCCCGGCGAGCTGCTCCGGGCCGCGGTAGTCGTGGCTGTGCATCTGCTCGGCGGTGCACTCGCCCGGGTACGGCTCGGGTCGCTTCGGCACCCGGTTGTGCCCGTTGGCGACCACCACCGCCTCGACGTCGACCTCGACCGGGCCGTCCGGGCCGGTGGCGCGTACCCGCCAGCCGTCGCCGGTGCGGGTGACCCGGTCGACGGTGTGCCGCAGCCGTACCGCCTCGCGCAGCCCGAACCGGTCGGCGTAGTCGCCGAGGTAGCCGGCGACGCGGGTGTGGTCGGGGTAGTCCGGCCAGTCGGCGGGCATCGGGTGGTCGGCGAACTCGGTGCGCCCCTTGCTGGTGTTCAGGTGCAGCGTGCGGTACGCGGGCGAGCCGGGTGCGCCGTACACCCAGAGCCCGCCGAGCGTGTCGGCCGTCTCGAACGCGACGGCCGGGACACCGGCGTCGGCGAGCGCCTTGAGTGTGGCCAGGCCGGCGGCTCCGGCGCCGACGACAGCGACCCTGGGTGCGGCCATGCCCGCCTCCTTAATCCAACGACCGATGGATAATCCCCGGAGCGCGGGCCGGCGTCAAGGCCGGGTGTCTCCCGGGCCGCCGGCGTACAGCGCGTCGAGGAACCGGTGCACGAACGCCCGGAACTCCCGCCGCTCCCGCGCACCCGAGCCGGCCCCGGCGGCGAGCGCCACCACGTGCCCGTGCACCGCCCAGACCAGGGAACGCACCGTCACGTGCGGGGTCGGCTCACTCAGCGCGCCCGCTCCGGACGCCGCCACCAGCAGTTCCTCGACCAGCCCGTACAGCGGGGCGGCGTAGCGGCGGTCCAGTTCGCCGTGGCGCTGCGGCTCCAGCCAGCGGCGCAGCCACAGCGCTGTCGTCTCCGGCCGGTCCTCCAGGAAGTCGACGAACACGTCCAGCAGGTCGTGCAGCGCGCGCAGAGCGTCCTGCGGGCCCGCTGCCAGGGCCGCCCGGGCGCGTTCCCCGGCCGCCTCGACGACCTCCCGCTCGGCGCTGAACACCCGGGCGAAGCAGGCGTCGTAGAGCTGCGCCTTGGTGCCGGTGTGGTGCACGACGGTGGCCGCGTCCACGCCCGCCGCTGCGGCGACGTCGCGGACGCTCACCGCGTCGAAGCCCCGCTCGGCGAACAACGCGGTGGCGGCGGCGAGCACCAGGTCACGGGTCGGCCGCTGGTCGTCGCGGCGGGGCCGGCCCGGTCGGCGGCGGGGCATGGTCATCCGGCCATTGTTACCCCTACAATCCAGCAACCGTTGGATTGGGGGCGGCGCGCCCCGAGGACAGGAGACCGCCATGACCGGGCTGGATCAGCGCTCCGACGCGGTCACCCTGCCGCGCGGCCCGCTCGTCGGGTTCGCCACCGGCTCGCTCGGCATGGGCGTCTGGGTGACAGTGCCCGGGCTGCTGCTGCTCTACTTCCTGACCGACGTGCTGGCCGTCGCGCCGTGGCTCGCCGGGCTCACGCTGCTGCTGCCGAAGATCGCCGATGTGCTGCTGCACCCGTGGATCGGGCACCGCTGCGACGTCGAGCAGGCCCGCCGGGGCCACCGCCGCCGGCTGCTGCTGGCCGGATGTGTGCTGCCGCTGGCGTTCGCCGCGCTGTTCGCGGTGCCCGGCGGCCTCACCGGCGCCGCCGCGGCCGGCTGGGTGGCGGTGTTCTTCGTCGCCGGCAACCTGCTGTTCGCCGCGTACCAGGTGCCCTACCTGGCGACCCCGGCGGACCTGCGGATCGGCTACCACGAGCGGACCCGGCTGATGGCGTTCCGGATGGTGGTGCTGACGCTCGGCATCCTGGTCTCCGGACTGCTCGCGCCGCTGCTGGCCGGCGGCGACGACGCCACACGCGACGGTTACCTGCGGATGGGCGTGGTGCTGGCGGCCGGGATGCTCGCCGCGATGCTGGTCGGCGTCGCCGGGATCGGCCGGTTGCGCCGTACCGCCGCCGACACGGCCCCGCCGCACGGCCCGGGCGGATGGCGGGCGCTGGCGGCGAGCCTGCGGGACCGGCAGTTCCGCTGGCTGGTCGGCGCGTACCTGGCCATGTCCACCACCACCCACCTGGTGCTCGCCGGGGTGCCCTACTACGCCGAGTACGAGCTGGGCCGCCCCGGACTCACCACGGTGCTGGTGGCCGCGTTCGTCGCACCGGCGCTGCTCGTCACGCCGGGCTGGCTGGCGGTGGCGCGGCGGATCGGCAAGCAACGCGCCCTGCTCGCCGGGCAGGCCGCGTTCGCCGCCGGGTCGCTGGTGCTGGCGATCGGCCGCCCCGCCGGGCTGCCGGTGCTGGTGGCCGCCGTGGCGGTGCTCGGGGTGGCGTTCGCCGGCATGCAACTGCTGCCGTTCTCGATGCTGCCCGACGTGATCCGCGCGGCCGGCGGCACGGAGCGGGCCGGCACGTACACCGGGGTGTGGACCGCCACCGAGGCCACCGGCGCCGCGCTGGGCCCCTACGCGTACGCGCTGTGCCTCGCCGCCGGCGGGTTCGTGGCCTCCACCGCCGGGCAGAGCGTGACCCAGTCCCCGGCCGCGCTGGACGCGCTGCGCTACGGCTTCGGGCTGCTGCCCGCCGCCGTGATGGTGGTCGCGGTGCTGCTGCAACGCCGCTACACCCTCGACGGCGCGGCCCGCGCGGACGCGGCCCACTAGACTTCGCCCCCGATGGACGCCGAGCCCGCCACCGACACCCGACCCTGCGCCCACTGCGGACGCGACGTGCCGCAGCGCGTCGGCGCGGGCCGCCCGTTCCGCTACTGCCGGGACAACGACGGCGCCTGCCAGCGGGCCGCCCGCAACTCGCGGATGCGCCACCGCAACTCCCCCGGCCTGCCCGGGCAGGTGGCGCGCACCTGGGAGGCGGTGGACCGGCTCGACCAGATCGTGGAGACGCTCACCGAGGCGCTGCACGCCGAACTGTCCCCTGCGGGTGTGGAGCGGCAGCTCGCCGAGCTGCGCGCGGAGACGTCCGCGCAGGTCGCGGCGGCGCACGCCGAACGCGACGAGGCCCGCCGTGAGGCCGAGGACGCGACCGCGGCGGCAGCCCGCGACCGGCAGCAGGCCCACGCCGCATACGCCGACCGCGACGCCGCCGCCGACCGCGCCGAACGGGCGCAGGCCACCGCGTCCGCCGCCGCCGAGCGGGTCGCCGCGGCGGAGGACGCCCGCGACGCCGCGCGCGCCGAGGCGGGTGCCGCGCAGGCGCTGCGGGTGCAGGCCGAACGCGACCGCGACGCCGCCCGGCACGAACTGCGCACGGTGCGCACCGAACGCGACGCCGAACGTCGCCGCGCGGCCGAGCTGACCGCCGAACGGGACGCCGCCCGGGCCGACGCCGAGCGGGCCACCCGCTCCGCCACCGAGGCCCTGGACCGGGCCGAACAGTCCCGCGCCGACGCGCAGGCCGCCCTGGGGCGGGCCGCCGAGGCGGAGCGCGCGGCCCGGGCCGCCGCCGAACGTGCCGACGCCGAGGCCGCCGCCGCGCGGCAGGCCCTCGCCGAGCGGGACCGCGCCGACGCGGCACGAGCCGACGCCGAGGCGGCACTGGAACGAGCCCGCGCCGAGGCTGCCGCTTCGATGGAACGGTTCCGCGCGGACGTGGCCGCCGCGGTGGAGCAGGCCGCCGCCCGTACCGCCGAGCGGGACGCGCTGGCCGCGGAGCTGGCCGAGGCGCGGCGGGCCGCGAGCGCCGCGGAGGCCCGGGCGGCCGAGCTGGCCGCGCGCACGGCGGTGATCGAGGCCGACCGGGACGCCGCGCAGCGCCGCGCCGGGCAGCTCGCCGACCAGGTGAGCGATCTGGCGACGGCGCTGGCGCGGCTGGGCACGCGTACCGGCTGAGGCGGCCACGGGCTGGGAACGGGGCAGCGCCACACCCGGGCCGGCGGCGAGGATCGGGGCATGGGAAAGACATACGAGCGCATCGACGGCCGGCTGCGGGACTTCATCGAGGCGCAGCCGATGTTCTTCGTGGCCACCGCCCCGCTGTCCGGTGACGGCACCGTCAACCTGTCCCCGAAAGGCCTGCGCGGCTGCTTCGCGGTGCTCGACGAGCACACCGTGGCGTACCTGGACTTCGCCGGCAGCAACGCCGAGACCATCGCCCACCTGCGGGAGAACGGCCGGATCACACTGATGTGGTGCGCGTTCGCCGGCCCGCCGAACATCGTGCGGGTGCACGGCCGCGGCGAGCCGGTGTTCCGCGACGACCCGCGCTGGCCCGGCCTGCTGACCCACTTCCCGGACATCGACCCGGGCCCGCACGGCCTGCGGGCGATCATCGTGGTGCGCGCCGAGCTGATCCGCGACACCTGCGGCTACGCGGTGCCGTTCATGACCTACGACGCCGACCGTGACCTGCACGAACGGCGGTTCGCCCGGGAGGACGACGCGTCGCTGAGCGCGTACTTCGCCGGCAAGGACCACGTCGCCACCAGCATCGACGGGCTGCCCGGCCTGCCGTTGCCGCTGCCGCCGACCCCGGCGGGCTGAGCGCGGTCAGTGGATGCCGGCCATCAGGTGCCGGATCTGGCGGGTGAACATCACTGCGGCCAGGCCCAGCACCACCGAGGCCAGCCCGAAGGTCAGGAAGTACACCGGCTGGGACCAGGTGCCGGCCAGCCGGGCCACCTGGCCGCCGATGGCGTCGCCGACGGCGGTGGCGAGGAACCACAGGCCCAGCATCTGGCTGGCGTACTTCACCGGGGCGAGTTTCGTGGTGGCGGACAGGCCGACCGGGCTCAGGGACAGCTCACCGGCGACCTGGATCGCGTACACCGCGACGAGCCACAGCGGTGAGACCAGGTCGCCGCCGACGGCGGCCTGCGCGGCGGCGGCCATCAGCACGAACGACAGGCCGTTCAGCACCAGACCGACGGCGAACTTCGTGGGCGTGGACACCCGGTGGCCGAGTTTGAGCCACAGCGCGGCGGCCAGCGGCGCGCCGATGATGATGAGGATCGGGTTCACCGACTGCAACCAGGACGCCGGGAACGTGAACCCGCCCACCGACCTGTCGGTCTGGTCGGCGGCGAAGATGTTCAGCACCGACCCGGCCTGGTCGTAGATGAGCCAGAACGAGGCGGCGAACAGGAACAGCCACACGTACGCCTTCATCCGGCTGCGTTCGGTGCCGCTGATCTCCCGGTCGGTGAGGATCCGCGCGAAGTAGCCGACCGTCACCAGCACCGTCACCACTGTGAGCAGGTTGACCACCGTGTCGACGGTGAACCAGCCGGCCACCAGCAGCACCAGCAGGACGGCGAGCACCACGACGCTCGCCACGCCGATGCGGGTCAGCGCGCGCCGCCGGTCGGCGCCCAGCAGCGGGTCCGCCGGACGGGCGCCCGCGTCGCCGAGGTTGCGGCGGCCCAGCACGTACTGGAGCACGCCGAAGGTCATGCCGACCGCGGCGGCGCCGAACCCCAGATGCCAGTTGATCTTCTCGCCGAGGAAACCGGTGATCAGCGGCGCGATGAACGCGCCCAGGTTGATGCCCATGTAGAAGATGGAGAACCCGGCGTCGCGGCGCGGCGAGTCCCGCTCGTACAGGTCACCGACCATGGTGGAGATGTTCGGTTTGAGCAGGCCGGTGCCGAGCACGATCAGCGCCATGCCGGCGAACACGCTCCACCCGGTGGGGATCGCCATCACGTAGTGACCGGCGGCGATCACCACGCCGCCCCACAGCACGCTGCGCCGCGCGCCGATCAGCCGGTCGGCGACCCAGCCGCCGGGCAGTGCCATCAGGTAGACCATGGCGTTGTAGGTGCCGTACACCGCGTTGGCGCTGGACTCGCCGAGGTCCAGTCCGCCGTCGGCGGCCGCGGCGGTCAGGTACAGCACGAGGATCGCCCGCATGCCGTAGAAGCTGAACCGCTCCCACATCTCGGTGAGGAAGAGCGTGGACAGCGCGCGGGGGTGACCGAAGAAGGTCTTCCCGGCTGGTGGTCGGTCCCCGACCGGCGCGTCACTGCTCATCGTCACCTCCGGCACGCAAACAGGTGGGTAACATCCCCGTTGACAGGCGAAACACTCCACCGATTCGGCCCGGCCGGGGACGACCCCGCCGGGCAGCTGTCATGGCCGGTTACCCTTGACACTCCCGACCCGCGTACGGTCCTGCCGCCGTGGGCCGGGGAATGGGCGAGCGGTCACCGGCCGTTACACCTGAAGACCAGCACCACGAACGAGGGGAAGTCGATCATGGGCGAGCGCATGCTGCGCGGTAGCCGGCTGGGAGCGGTCAGCTACGAGTCCGACCGCAACACGGAGCTCGCGCCGCGCCAGACCCGCGAGTACCTCTGCGCCAAGGGGCACCAGTTCGAGGTGCCGTTCGCCGTCGACGCCGAGGTCCCGACGACCTGGGAGTGCAAGTTCGACGGCAGCGTCGCCCGCCTGGTCGACGGCACCGAGCCGGAGCAGAAGAAGGCCAAGCCGCCGCGTACCCACTGGGACATGCTGCTGGAGCGGCGCTCGATCGCCGAGCTGGAGGACATCCTCGCCGAGCGGCTCCAGGAGGTCCGGACCCGCCGCGGTCGCGCCTGACCGTCCGTAACGCGCCGAAACGCCCCCGGGATCACCCGGGGGCGTTTCGCTGTCTGACGACCGTCTCAGCGGTCGACGATCTCGCCCTCGATGGCCTTGCCCGGGTCGGTGACCGGCTGAGGCGACGGCGCGGGACCAGGCGACGGGGCCGGCGCGGGTTCCGGGGCCGGCTGCGGCGCGCCCCGGTACACACGCACCCGGCGCGGCCCGAACAGGTCACCGGCGACCATCGACGACACCCGCCGCTCGGTGGCCCGGCGCACCCCGCCGCCGGCCAGCCGGCGCAGCGGCGGCACCAGCAACAGCAGGCCCACCACGCCGCTGACCAGGCCCGGCAGCGCCAGCAGCAGCGCACCCAGCAGACCGACGAGGCCGTCTGTCACCTCGGCGCCCGGCGGACGGCCTGCCTGCGCCGCCGCGCGGAAACCGCGCCACGCCCGCATGCCCTCGCGGCGCAGCAGCACCAGCCCCAGCAGGGACGCCCCGAACACCAGCAGCACCGCCGCGCCGAACCCGACGGCCCGGCCGACCAGCACGAAAACGGTCAGCTCCAGCAGCGCGAACAGCAGCAGGGCCGGTGGTACGTACTTCAGTCCTCGGCGCATCTCACCTCATCAGCCCGGGGTCATCACGCCCCTCAAGCATGACACGCCCTCGCTCAAGGCCAGCGGGCGAGCGCGTCCGGGCGGGCAGGAGCGGTCGCCAGGCGGTCCCGCACCCCCCAGCGGGTGACCCGCCACAACGCCTCCGCCACGATCAGCGGGCTCATCTTGCTGTCGCCGTGTTCCCGCTCGGCGAACGTGATCGGCACCTCCACGATCCGCACCCCGGCGCGGTGCGCCAGCCGCGACAGCTCCACCTGGAACGCGTAACCCTGGGACCGCACCGAGTCCAGGTCGATCGCGTCCAGCGCGCTGGACCGGTACACCCGGTAGCCGCCGGTGGCGTCGCTTACCGGCATGCCCAGCGCCAGCCGCGCGTACAGGTTGCCGACCCGGGACAGCAGCAGCCGCCGCCACGGCCAGTTCAGCACCCGCGCGCCACGCGTCCACCGGGAGCCGATCACCACGTCGGCGTCGCGGGCGGCGTGCAGCAGCGCCGGCAGGTCCTCCGGGGCGTGCGAGCCGTCGGCGTCCATCTCCACCACCGCGTCGTAGCCGCGGGAGCGCGCCCAGGCGAACCCGGCCAGGTAGGCCGCGCCGAGCCCTTCCTTGCCGGCCCGGTGCAGCACATGCACCCCCGGGTCGCCGTCGGCGATCGTGTCGGCGATCGCGCCGGTGCCGTCGGGGCTGTTGTCGTCGGCGACGAGGACGTCCACCGCCGGCGCCGCCTCGCGTACCCGGGCGACGATGCGCCCGACGTTGTCGGCCTCGTTGTAGGTGGGGATGACCACCAGGACCCGCCCCACCCCGGGATGGCCGACCTTCCGCCTGTCGGCTGCCACGCCCACCGTCGCACCGCCTCCCGCTCGTCGGCTCAGCCGGGAGCGACCTCCCGGCGGCGGCGCAGCACGGCCGCGCCGGCCAGGGCCGCGACCGCCAGCGCCGTCAGCGCCACCTCCGGCCACACCCCGGCCGTGGTCGCCGGGGTACGCCCGTCGCCGAGTTCCATCTGCCGCACCACCACCGCGGCGGTGTTGAACCCGGTCGCACCGTCTACCCGCCCGTCCGGGGAAACGAACCCGGACACCCCGACAGTGGAGGCCATCAACGCGGCCCGGCCGTGCTCCACGGCCCGCAGCCGCACCATCGCCAGCTGCTGGCGGGCCTCGGCCACGTCGAACGTGGCGTTGTTCGTCTGCACCACCAGTAGCTGCGCGCCGCCGGTGACGGTGTCCCGGACGATGCCGTCGTAGGCGACCTCGAAGCAGATCACGTCGCCGAGCACGGCCGGGCCGGTGTTCAGCACGCCGGGACGGTCACCGGGGACGAAATCGGACCGGACCCGGTCGACCTGGGAGCTGACCTTGCGGGCGATGGACCGCAGCGGCACGTACTCGGCGAACGGCACCGGATGCCGCTTCGTGTACACCTGGTCCAGGTCCGGGC
The DNA here is from genome assembly GCF_024519755.1 of Micromonospora sp. Mcm103. NCBI lineage: Bacteria > Bacillati > Actinomycetota > Actinomycetes > Micromonosporales > Micromonosporaceae > Micromonospora > Micromonospora sp. Mcm103. The sequence goes on along the minus strand of NZ_JALJRJ010000035.1, from coordinate 14,811 downwards.
CGGTGCCCGGCCGCCACAGCAGCCCCGCGTTGCGCACCTCACCCCGGCCGGGCCCGACCAGCACCGCGCCGACCAGGATCGGCGCGCCGATCGCGTCGGCGGCCTGGGAGATCCGCTCCCCCGCCCCCGGGTTGCGCAGCGGGTCGATGTCGCTGGAGTTCTCCGGCCACACCACCACGTCCGGACGGTCCTGGCCGCCCTCGGCGACCCGCCGCGCCAGCTCCAGCGTCGCGTCGACGTGGTTGTTCAGCACCGCCTGCCGCTGCGCGTTGAAGTCCAGCCCGAGGCGCGGCACGTTGCCCTGCACGATCGCCACGGTGACGGTGTCACCCGCGCCGCGTACCCCGGTCGGCACGGCCGTACCGGCGGCGAGCAGCGCCACCAGCGCGGCGGTGAGCCCGGCGACCGGCCGCCACTGCCCGGGCGCACGCCGCCAGTCCCGCCACGCGGCGGTGACCAGCAGCCCACCGGCGACCGCGACGGCGAACGTGACCAGCGGGGCGCCGCCGAGCGCGGCGAGCTTCAGCAGCGGCGACGTGTCCTGGCTGAACGCCAGCCGGCCCCACGGGAACCCGCCGAACGGGGTGCGGTCACGCAGCGCCTCCTGCCCCACCCACAGCACACCGGTGAGCAGCGGCCACGCCGCCCGGTGCCGGTCGGCCAGCGGCGACACCCAGGCGGTGGCGGCGCCCAGCAGCGCCAGGTAGGCGGCCTGCAGCAGCGACAGCAGCGCCCACGGCAGGTAGCCGGTGTGCAGGTTCGTCCACTCCAGCAGCGGCGCGAACAGCGCCACCCCGGTCAGGAAGCCCAGTCCCGCGCCGGCGCGCAGCCGCCGCCGGTGCACCGCGGCGGCCAGCAACGCCACCCCGACCGGCGCGAGCGGCCACATCCCGTACGGCGGGAACGCCAGCAGCAGCGCCAGCCCGGCCAGCACGGCGGCCGGCACGGCGAGCGTCAGCGGCAGGGGACGTGCCCCCTCGGCGATGGTGCGCGGCTGCTCCTGCTCCAGCGTCGTCACCGGCTTCTCCCCACGATCACGGGCCGAAGGCTACCCGCCCGTACCGGCGGTGAGCCGAACCGGTGTGGGGCGTGCCACCGGCGCGGCGCTGGCAGGCGACAATCAGGCGCATGCGGTTCGGTGTGCTCGGCGCGACCCAGGCGTACGCGGCCGACGGCAGTGTCCTGCCCGTCGCCGGTGGGCGGCTGCGCGCGCTGCTGGTGCTGCTGCTGCTCGACGCCGGCCGCACCGTGGCGCCGCAGCGTCTCGTCGACGGCGTGTACGGCGACCGGCCACCCGAGCAGGCCGCGAACGCGCTGCAGTCGCAGGTGTCGCGGCTGCGCCGGCTGCTGCCCGGCGCGCCCATCGAGTTCGGTCCGGCCGGCTACCGGCTGGCGGTCGACCCGCAGCGCGTCGACGTGCACCGGTTCGCCGGGCTGGCCGCGGCCGGGCGGGCGGCGCTCGCCGCCGGTGACCCGGCCGGCGCGGCGGCGCTGCTGCGCGACGCGCTCGGGCTGTGGCGCGGCGAACCCCTCGCGGACGTGACGGACGCGCCGTTCGCCGACGCCGAGGCGGCCCGGCTGCGCCAGGCGCGGCTGGCCACGGTCGAGGACCGGGTGGAGGCGGAACTGGCGCTGGCGCCGGCCGGGGCGCCGCTGATCGCCGAGCTGCGGGACCTGGTGGCGGCGCATCCGCTGCGGGAACGGCTGCACGGGCAGCTGATGCGGGCCCTGCACGGTGCCGGCCGCCGCGCCGAGGCGCTCGCCGTCTACGCCGACGCCCGCCGGGTGCTGGCCGAGGAACTGGGCACCGACCCGTCGGCGGAACTGGCCGCGCTGCACACGGCGCTGCTGCGCGACGAGCCCGCGCCGGCCGTCCGGCTGCCCAGCCCGCTCACCAGCTTCGTCGGCCGGGAACCGGAGCTGCGGCGGGTGCACGAACTGCTCGGCGCGGCGCGGCTGGTCACCCTGCACGGCCCGGGCGGCGCCGGCAAGACCCGCCTGGCCACCGCCGTCGCGTCCGGCCACGACGGGCCGGTGTGCCTGGTGGAGCTGGCCGCCGTGGCGACCGGCGCGCCGGTCGCGCCCGCGGTGCTGGCCGCGCTGGACCTGCGCGACGCCGCCCTGCGCACCCCCGGCGGCCCCGCCGACCTGACCGGCCGGCTGGTGGCGGCGCTGGCCGACCGGCGGCTGCTGCTGGTGCTGGACAACTGCGAGCACGTGATCGACGACGCGGCCCGGCTGACCGGCCGGCTGCTCGCTGCCGCGCCGGGGCTGCGGGTGCTCGCCACCAGCCGGGAACCGCTGGGCCTCACCGGCGAGGCGTTGTGCCCGGTCGGTGGGCTGTCCGCCCCGGACGGGCCGGCCGCACCGCAGGCCGCGGCCGCGTACCCGGCGGTGCGGCTGTTCACCGACCGGGCCGCCGACGTGTCGCCCGGGTTCACCCTCGACGACGCCACCACCCCGGCGGTGCTGCGAATCTGCCGTACCCTCGACGGGCTGCCGCTGGCCCTGGAGCTGGCCGCGGCGCGTCTGCGGGCCCTGCCGGTTTCGCAGGTCGCGGCCCGGCTGGACGACCGGTTCCGGCTGCTGCGCCGCGGCGACCGCACCGCGGCGCCCCGCCACCGCACGCTGGAGGCGGTCGTCGGGTGGAGCTGGGACCTGCTCGACGAGCCGGAGCGGCGGCTGGCCGCCCGGATGAGCGTGTTCGCCGGCGCCGCCGATCTGGCCGCCGTGCAGGCGGTGTGCGCGCCGGACGCCGGGGACGTCCTGGACGTGCTCACCGGCCTGGTGGACAAGTCGCTGGTGGAGGCCACCGGCGGGCGCTACCGGATGCTGGAGACGATCCGCGAGTTCGCATCCGCCCGCCTCGCCGAGCACGGCGACACCGGGCGGGTGCGCGACGCACACGCCGCGTACTTCCTGGATCTGGCACAGGCCGGCGACGCGGCGCTGCGCGGCGGCGGCCAGGAGCGGTGGCTGCGCCGCCTCGACGCCGCCCGCGACGACCTGCACGCGGCGCTGCGGCACGCGGACACCGCGACCGGGTTGCGGCTGGTCGCGGCGCTGGCGTTCTACTGGTGGCTGCGGGGCCTGCGCGGGGAGGGCGCGGCGCTGGCCCGGCGGCTGGTCGACCGGCTCGGCGGCCCGCCCGACGACCTGGCCGAGGAGTACGCGCTGGCCCTGTTGATCGCCACGCTCGCCGGTGGCGGCGAGCGCAGCGAGGTCGACGCCGCGTCGCGGATCCTGTGGACCCTGGCCCGGCCGCCCCGGCATCCGTTCCTGCTCTACCTGTCCGGCATGGCCAGCGGCCCGCCGTCGCCGGAGGACGCGGCGGCGCTGCACGAGCAGGCCGTTCGGGACCGGCTGCTCGGCACCGACCCGTGGAGCCGGGCGCTGGGCCTGCTGGGCACCGCGATGGTCAGCCTGCTGCACGGCCGTCACGCCCAGGCCCACGCCGACCTGGACGGCGCGCTCGCCGGGTTCCGGGCCCTCGACGACCGCTGGGGCATGATCGTGACGCTGTCCACCCACGCCGAGGCCGCCTACCGCACCGGTGACGTGGCGTCGGCGGCCGCGCCGATGGCGGAGGCGCTGGAGCTGGCCGAGCAGCTCGGCTCCACCCTGGACCTGGCGGAACTGCTGCGGACCCGCGCCGACGGGCGGCTCGCCGCCGGTGACCTGACCGGCGCGGCCGAGGACTTCCGGCGGGTGCGGCGCATCGCCGGGCCGGCCGGCGCGCCGGAGCTGGTCGCCGCCGCGTACCTGGGGCTCGGCGAGATCGCCCGCCGTGACGGCGACCCGCAGCGGGCGCGGACGCTGTGCGAGCGGGCGGTCGCGCAATGCCCGTCGGGCTGGTTCGGCGCCGACGTGGTGCGGCTCGCGGCGCTGGTGACGCTCGGGCAGCTCGCCGACGCCACCGGCGACCCGGCTGCGGCCCGCGCCCACTACCGGCAGGTCCTCACCGCCGGCGTCGGGGTGTGGGACGTGCCGGTGGTGGCCGCCGCCGCGGACGGGCTGGCCGGGCCGCTGCTGCGCGACGGCGACCCCGAGTCGGCGGCGCGGCTGCTGGGCGCGGCGGCGGCGCTGCTCGCAGGCACGGGCGCGGCAGACGCCCCGGCCGGCACACCCACCGCCGCCACGCTGCGGGAACACCTGGGTGAGGCGGCGTTCGCCACCGCGTACGCCCGGGGCGCGGACCTGCCCCGGCAGCGGGCGCTGGCGCTGGTCGACGGCCGCTGACCGGCGCGGCGCCGCCCGGTGCGCGCGCGGTACGCGCCCGGTCAGCGCCGCCGGTGACGCTGACTCCCATGACCGACGACGCGACGGCCGTACTGGCCGACGGGATACGAAAAACGTACGGACGCACCACCGCCCTGGACGGCTTCGACCTGGCCGTGCCGGCCGGCACCGTGTACGGGGTGCTCGGCCCGAACGGGGCAGGCAAGACCACAGCGGTGCGTATCCTCACCACGCTGCTGCGTTTCGACGCCGGCCGGGCCAGAGTGGCCGGGTACGACGTCGCCTCCGACCCGGACCGGGTCCGCGCCGCGATCAGCCTCACCGGGCAGTACGCGGCGGTCGACGAGGTGCTCAGCGGACGGCAGAACCTGGTGCTGTTCGGGCGGCTGCGGCGGCTGTCCGCGCGCCGGGCCCGCAGCCGCGCCGACGAGCTGCTGGACCGGTTCGGCCTGACCGAGGCGGCGGACCGGTCGGCGGGCGGCTACTCCGGTGGGATGCGCCGCCGCCTGGACCTCGCCGCCAGCCTGGTGGTGCCACCGCGGGTGCTGTTCCTCGACGAGCCGACCACCGGCCTGGACCCGCGCAGCCGCAACGGCCTGTGGACGGCGGTGCGGGAACTGGTCGACGACGGCACCACGGTGCTGCTGACCACCCAATATCTGCAGGAGGCCGACCACCTCGCCGACCGGGTGTGCGTCATCGACACCGGCCGGGTCGTGGCCGAGGGCACCCCGGAGCGGTTGAAGGCACGCATCGGCGCCGACCGGCTGGAACTGGTGGTCCGCGACGCGGCGGACCTGCCCGCCGCGGCGGCGGTGGTGGAACGCGCCACCGGCGCGGCCACGACAGTGGACGTCGAGCTGCGGCGTGTGGACGCGCCGGTGGCCGACCGGATCGCCGTGCTCACCGCCGTGCTGCGGGCCCTCGACGACGCCGGGATCGCCGTGGACGACGTGCTGGTCCGCCGTCCCACACTGGACGAGGCGTTCCTGCGGCTCACCGGCGGCCACGCCGACGCGCAGCGGGTGGGGGTGGCGTCGTGAGGGCCCTGACCGACGGGTGGCTGATGGCCGGGCGGAACATGCGGCACGTGGTCCGCGCCCCCGAGGAGATCATCCTCTACTTCAGCCTGCCGATCATGTTCGTGCTGGTGTTCGGCTACGTGTTCGGCAGCGGCATGTCCGTGCCGGGCGACGGCAGCTACCGGGAGTTCCTGCTGCCGGGCGTGTTCGTCATGACGATGCTCTACGGCCTCGGCGCGACCGCGTCGGCGATCGCGGTGGACGCCGGCCGGGGTGTGGTGGACCGGTTCCGGTCCCTGCCGATGGCCCGTTCGGCGCTGCTGTCCGGCCGCGCCGGCGCCGACCTGGTACGGGCCTGCCTGGAGATGACCACGCTGGTGGTGTGCGGGTTGCTGGTGGGCTGGCAGTGGCGCGAGGGCGTCGGCCCGGCACTGGCCGCGGTGGCGCTGATCCTGCTGCTGCGCGTCGCGATGACCTGGGTGGGCATCCTGTTCGGGCTGCTCGTGCCGAACCCGGACACGGTCGCGGTGGTGGTGTTCCCGCTGGCGTTCCCGCTGACCGCCCTGTCCAACGTGTTCGTGGCACCGGAGCTGATGCCGGACTGGCTGGGCGCGATCGCCGCCTGGAATCCGCTGTCGGCGACCGTGGCGGCGGCCCGGGACCTGTTCGGCAACCCGGGCCTGAGCGGCGACTCGTGGCCGGCCCGGCACGCGCTGGAACTGGCGATCGCCTGGCCGCTGGCGCTGATCGCGGTGGCCGCACCGGCGGCGGTGCGCCGCTACCGGCGGCTGGGCCGCTGACAAGGGCCGGGCCGCTGACACGGGGACCACCGGGGGATGAAATCGGGGCGCGGCCGAAGCCGCGCCCCGATGCTCCCAGGCCCTTCCCGGCCGGTGGGGCGAAGACGATCGGCGCCGACCTTCGGACCGACCCGACGTGGACTGGCTGCCCCCGCCTGGCCGTTGTCTACTGGCCGTGCCTCTCACCCTGCCCGTACACCGGTAACCGCGGCCGGTTCGCGCCGCCCCGCCGACCCCCGCCCGCTGGACCTGGCCGCCGCAACCTTCCGGTCGCTCGGCCAGCGGACGAAGGGACGAAGCGAACAACAGCCGCTTCCCGTGGTAGGACTCAAAGACGGTACGGCGTAGACCCCCGCCGCTGTCAACCCACCCGGGCCTGTCGTGTGTTGCGACACGGCGTGTCGCGTCGGCGCGTCTCGATTCCTGAGGCTGCTTCAGGCGCCGAGGTGGTGCCGCAGCATCGCCGCCGCCGCACCCGGATGGTCGTCGGCGAGCAGCCCGGCGGCGGCCAGCACGTAGTCCACGTCGACGACCGGGCGGGCCGCCCGCGGCAACGCCCACCCGCCGGCGTGGTCGGTGAGCACCGCGTCGAGCACCGCCGCCGCGTCACCCGGGTCGGCGTGCCGCAGCACCCCGCCGGAACCGACGAGCAGCTTCACCTCCCGCAGGTCCCGCCCGGCCCGCTCCCCCGTCGCCGCACCACGCGCGTGCCGCCGCAACGCCACAGTCGCCGCCAGCGCCGCGATGCGCCGGTCCACGGCCCGCTCACCGTCACCGGCGGGCAGGAACCCCGGATCGGCCGCCCGTACCGCCGCCGCAGCCGTCAGCTGCGCCTCCTCGGCCGCGTCCAGCAGCCGCTCCTCGGCCGCGGCGCGCACCACACCCGGCGCGCTCCACCGCATGCCCAGGTCCCCCTCGACGGTGCGGGCCCGCCACAGCGTCCCGGCGACCTCCTGACTGGGGCCACTGTCCCGCTCGTCGGGCGTGAGCACCGAGTACACGTCGGTGGTGGCCCCACCCACGTCCACCACCGCGAGGTCACCGCCGAGCGTGCCGGCGAGGACCTCCACGCCGGTGAGCACCGCGTCGGGCGTGGCGGCGCGGACCAGCCGCGCGAACCGCGTACCCCGGGACAGCTTCTTGCCGCCGATGACGTGCCGCAGGAACACCTCCCGGATCGCCGCCCGCGCCGACGCCGGCTCCAGCACCCCGATGCGGGGCAGCACGTTGTCCGCCACCGTCACCGGCACCCCCGCACCCGCCAGCAGCGCGTGCAGGTCGGCACGCACGTCGGCGTTGCCGGCGAGGACCACCGGCACCCGGAACCGGGCCTTCGCCAGCCGCGTCGCGTTGTGCGTCACCGTCTCGGCGTCCCCGCCGTCGGTGCCGCCCACGAGCAGCACCACGTCCGGGCGGGCCGCCCGCAACGCCGCCACGTCCGCCCCGGACAGCCGACCCGCCGCCACGTGCACCACGTTCGCGCCCGCCGACAGACCGACCCGCCGGCCCGCCTGGGCGGTCACCAGGGGCTCGTAACCCACCACCGCGAGGCGCAGCCCACCCCCGGCCGACGAACACACGTACCAGGGCACCTCAGCGACCCCCGCCGACGCGGTGGCCGCGCCGACCGCGGCGTCCAGGCCGTGCAGCACATCAGTGCCCACCGTGGTGGGCGCCGACGCCGCCGCGACCAGCCGGCCGCCGTCGAGGTCCACCACCGCGGCCTTCGTGTACGTCGACCCGACGTCCGCGCAGACGACGACGCGCGACACCGGCGCACTCACGCTGGGCCGTCCTTCGTTCGCGACTGCGGGGCTCGCAACACCGGCTCGCTCCTCGCGCTCACGGTGATGGCGGGACGACCACCGTGCCGGTCGCGGTGACCGCCACGATCGGCTCGTCGAGCACCTCGGCGGCCGACTCGCCCTTGTCCGGGCGGCCCCGGCACACCACAGTCGCGGCGAAGTCGATGGTGCGGCTGCGGGTGCCCACCCGGGTCACCGTCGCCGTCACCTCCAGCACGTCACCGGCCTTCATCGGCGCCCGGAACTGCACGTCGGCGTACGAGGCGAACAACCCCTCGTCGCCGTCGGTGCGGATGCACACCTCGGTCGCCACGTCCCCGAACAACCCCAGCGCGTACGCCCCGTCGACCAGGTTGCCCGCGTAGTGGGCGTGGGAGTACGGCACGTACCGGCGGTGGGTGACTGTCAGACCGACACGGGGATCGCTCATCAGGTGTTCGCCTTCCTGGAGGTGATCAAAGCGTGGACGAGGTAACTGGCGACCTCACCCGGGGTGGTGCCACGGCCGAAGATCCGGTCCACGCCCAGCTCGCCGGTCATCGTCTCGTCGAACCGGGGCCCGCCGACGATCAGCAGCGGCCGGCGCCCGGCCGGCATCGCCTCCCGGAACGCCGCCGACATCTCCCGCGTGTTGTGCAGGTGCGCGTCGCGCTGCGTCACCACCTGCGACACCAGCACCGCGTCGGCGCGTTCCCGCCGGGCCGCCTCGACCAGCTCCGGCACGCTCACCTGCGCGCCCAGGTTCGTGACCTTCAGCTCCCGGTAGTACTCCAGGCCCTTCTCACCGGCGATGCCCTTGACGTTGAGGATCGCGTCGATGCCCACGGTGTGCGCGTCGGTGCCGATGCAGGCGCCCACCACCGACAGCTTGCGGCGCAGCCGCCGCTTCACCACCGCGTTCACCTCCTTGGCCGACAGCAGCGGATAATCACGCTCCACCACCTGCACCTTCGACAGGTCCACCAGGTGGTTCACCCGCCCGTACACCACGAAGAACGTGAACCCGTCACCGATCGGCTTGGCGTGCACCAGCATCGCCGGGTCCATGCCCATCTTGTTGGCCAGCTGCACCGCCGCGCCCTCGGCCCGCTTGTCGTGCGGCACCGGCAACGTGAACGACACCTGCACCATGCCGTCACCGGTGGTGTCCCCGTACGGCCGCACGACCGTCTTCTCGCTCACCGGGTCTGCTCCAGGATCTCCGTGGCCGGGTTGTAGTAGTCCGCCTCGTGCCGCGCCACCCCGGAAAGGCCCTTCCCGCGGTCCGCCGGCCGCTTCATGATCCCGAACGTGCCCTCGGCGATCGCCGTCAGCAACGACTGGTCCCCGATGCGCTCCAGCAGATCCACCGCCTCACCGAGCACCCGGTGCGCCCGCTCCTGGATGAACCCGCCCGGCGCCGGCACGAAGTCCTCGTGCAACCCGCCCGCCGCGCCCAGCACGTACCGCACGTTCTGCAGGGCGATGTCCCGGTCCGACAACCACGGCGTCACCACCGCCTCGGTCATCATCCCCACCAGCAGGATCCCCTGCCCGGTCATCGTGCCCACCAGGTTGAAGAACCCGTCCAGCAGGTTGCCCCGGAACACGTCACCGGTCATGTGCTTCGTCGGCGGCATCCACTTCAACGGCGCATCCGGGAACAACTCCCGCGCCAGCAACGCGTGCGCCAGCTCCAACCGGAACGACTCCGGCACATCCGGGTTGATCTCGAACGCGTGCCCCAGCCCCAGCTGCCAGTCCGCCAGCCCCGCCTCGTGCGCGAAGAACTCGTTCAGCAGCTGCGACACCGTCACCGTGTGCGCCTCGTCCACCGCGTCAGCGGTGGTCAGGTAGTTGTCCTCACCGGTGTTGATGATGATCCCCGCCCGCGCGTGCACCTGCCGCGAGAACCGCTGGTCCACGAACGTACGGATCGGGTTGATGTCGCGGAACAGGATCCCGTACATCGAGTCGTTGAGCATCATGTCCAGACGCTCCAACCCGGCCAGCGTCGCCATCTCCGGCATGCACAGACCCGACGCGTAGTTCGTCAGCCGCACATACCGGCCCAGCTCCCGCGACGTCTCGTCCAGCGCCGCCCGCATCAACCGGAAGTTCTCCTGCGTCGCGTACGTGCCCGCGAAACCCTCCCGGGTCGCCCCCTCCGGCACGTAGTCCAGCAGCGACTGCCCCGTCGACCGGATCACCGCGATCACGTCCGCGCCGGCCCGCGCCGCCGCCTGCGCCTGCGGAATGTCCTCGTAGATGTCACCCGTCGCCACGATCAGATAGATCCACGGCCGCCGCTCCGGATCCCCGAACCGCTTCACCAGGCGATCCCGCTCCGCGCGCCGCCGGTCGATGCTGCGCACCCCCGCCGCGACCGCCTTGCGCGACGCCCGCCGCGCCGCCGTCGCCGCCTTCCCCGACGGCTGCGCGAACCGCACCGACCCGGCCGCCGCCTTCTGCGCCAGCAACGTCACATCGGTGATGCCCTCACGCGCCAGCGCGTCGAACACCGGCGCCGCCACCCCGTGCCCCAGACCCACGTCCGCGACCACCGCGTCCACGAGCCGGTTCACCCACGGAATACCGTCCGGGTCCGCGCCGGTCACCCCGGCCAGCCGCAGCACCGCCCGCTCCACCGACACCGTGGTGTGACTACGCGCCAGATCCACCACCGGCTGCCCGGCCCGGCGCGCCAACTCCCGCGCCCGCGCCACCAGCGCCGGATCCAGCCCAAGCTTCCCTGTCACGAAGACCCTTCCTGATAGATCACGTCACCGCGCAACACAGTGGCCCGGCACACCGGCAGCGGCGTCGGATCGTCCGCGCCCCGCAACTCCGGATCCTCGGCCAGCACCACCGGCAGCCCCCGCTCCACGCCCGCCGGGGTGTCCCACACCGCGAACGTCGCCGGCGCCCCCAACGCCAGCACACCCTCGTTGTCCAGGTGCACCGCCCGCCACCCGCCGCGCGTGTGCGCCGCGAACGCCGCCCGCACACTCATCCGCTGCGCCGGGTTGTGATGCGCCGCCGCCGCCCGCACCGACCCCCACGGATCCAGCGGCGTCACCGGCGAATCCGACCCGAACGCCAACGCCACCCCGACGCCGTGCATCGCACCCATCGGATTCGACTCCAGCGACCGCGCCAACCCCAGCCGCGACTCGTACATCCGGCCCGCGCCGCCCCACAACCTGTCGAACGCCGGCTGCATCGACGCCACGATCCCGTACTCCACGAACCCGGCGATCAACGCCTTGCTCATGATCTCCGCGTGCTCCACCCGGTGCCGGGCCGCCCGCAACCGGTCCACACCCAGCGACCGCGCCGCCAGCCCGAAACCCGCAAGGACCGTCCCGATCGCCGCGTCCCCGATCGCGTGGAACCCGCCCTGCAACCCGTGCGCCGCACAATCAAGCAGATGATCACGGACCTGCTCCGCCGACACGTACCCGTGCCCGCACGCCCCCGCCTCACCGTCCAGGTACGCCGCCGACACGTGCGCCGTCCGCGACCCCAGCGCCCCGTCGGCGAACAGGTCACCACCCGCGCCCACCGCACCCAGCTCCCGGGCCTTCGCCGCACCCAGCAGCTCACCCCAGTACCCGTACACCTCCGGCACCCCGGCCCCCGAGATCGCCAGCAGCCCGGTGAAGTCCTCCTCGTCGGAGATGTCCGGACCACCGCACTCGTGCACCGCCGCGACACCCAGCGACGCCGCATGCTCCAGCGCCCGCCGCTGCGCCGCCACCCGCTGCGCCCGCGACACCGACGCGAACGCCGCCGCCCGCACCACGTGATGCGCGTCGCGCCGCAGCCACCCCGACGCCTCGAACCCGGCCGCCGACACCACCTCCGGACACGCCGCCAGCAGCGCCGCCGACACCAGCGCCGAATGGATCGACGCCTGCGACAGATACACCCGCCGCCCACCGGCCGCCCGGTCCAGCGCCGCCGCATCAGGCAACGCCGGATCCGCCCAGCCCGACTCGTCCCAGCCGTGCCCCAGCACCACCGCGTCACCCGGCAGACCCGCCGCGAACGCCGACACCGCCTCCAGCAGCCCATCCGCCGACCGCACCGCCGACAGATCAAGCCCCGACAACGCCAACCCGGTATCGGTCGCGTGCACGTGCGCGTCAACGAACGCCGGCGTCACCAGCGCACCGCCCAGCTCCACCACCCGGTCCGCCCGCGGCGCGTCCGCGTCCGTACCCAACCAGGCGATCCGCCCGTCCCGCACCAGCAGCGCCGTCGCGCTCGGGTCCGCCGGACAGTGCAGCACTCCACCGCGATACAGCGTCGAGGGGTTCGTCATGGTCTCAGTCTGCCGTCAGACGAGCCTCGAACAGGCCGCGCACCCCCGGCTCGGCACGCAACAGATCCAACGCCAGCGCCGCGTGCCCCGGCACGTACCCGTTGCCCACCAGCATCGTCACGTCCGCCGCCAGGCCCTCCGCACCAAGCGCCGCCGCCGCGAAGCTCGTCGCCATCGAGAAGAAGATCACCGTACCGCCGTCCGCCGTGGCCAGCACCGCGCCGTGCTCACACCCCGGCACGTCCACGCACACCACAGTCACGTCCGCCGGCACACCCAGCGCCGTCGTCACCGCCGTCGACAGCCCCACCGGATCCCGCGCGTCGGCCAGCGCCACCACGTCGGCCAGCCCGGCCGCCGTCAGCGCGTCCCGCTCCGACGCCACCGGAACCACCCCGACGGTACGGGCGGCGCCCGCCCGCCGCGCCGCCGCCAGCGACAGCGACCCGCTCTTGCCGGCCCCGCCGATCACCGCCACCGACACCGGACGCGGATCACCCTCCCGCGAGCGCCGCGCCACCTGCTCGGCCACCACCCGCGCCGTCAACGCCGGCGCCCCGCACACGTCCAGCACCGCCAGGGACAGCTCGGGGTGCAGGTCCGGCGGCAGCACCGCCGCGATCGACCGGGCGAACAGGATCGCGTACCCGTCGCACGGCACCTGCTCGCTGCGCCCGTCCCAGCGGGCCAGCCCGTCGGTGATCGTCAGCGGCGTCAGCGTCAGCGACACGAGCGTCGCCACCCGGTCACCCGCCTTCAGCCCCAGCGGCGAGCGGCGGCCCGCCTCCTCGACGGTGCCGATCAGCATGCCGCCGGAACCGGTCACCGGGTTCTGCATCTTCCCCCGGGCCGACACGATCTCCAGCACCTCGGCGCGGACCTTCTCCCCGTCGCCGCCGTGCTTCTCCGCCAGCTGCCGGAAACTCGCCGCGTCCAGGTTCAGCCGCTCGACCCGGATCCGGACCTCGTTCGCCGCGATCCGCGGGTCCGGGTCCAGCCGCCAGGCCGCCTGCGGGAGCACCCCCGCCGGTTCCACGACTCGGTGCAGACCCACCGGTGACGTCACGCCGACCCCCTATGTCCAGCCGCCCGAACCCCCGGCCAGGAGTCGCGTCGCGGGAAAACTTCCGGCAGACTAATTTCTTCACCGCAGATTTTCCAGTAGCCTACGCATCCGTTGATCAAACCGCACACTGACGAGGAGGGGCCGTGACCCAGACCCAACCGGTGGAGACCATCCCGACGCCCCGCCCCGCGCCGGTCGCCGTTCCGACCGCCGGACAGCCCTACGAATACCGCCGCGCGCCCCTCGTCGAACCCGACTGGACCCGCTTCCCCGGCTGGCGCCACATCACCCGCGAACAGTGGGAGAGCGCCCAGTGGCAACGGGTCAACTGCGTCAAGAACATCAAGCAGCTGCGCGCCGTCCTCGGCGACACCGTCGACGAGACCTTCTACGCCGACCTGGAGGCCGACCAGAAGGCGCTGGCCACCATGTCCATGCTGGTGCCGCCGCAGATGCTCAACACCATGGTGCCGCATCAGCCGATGAGCACCGAGGCGCTGCTCGCCGACCCGATCCGCCGCTACATGATCCCGGTCGCCTCCGACCGGCGCACCGACTGGCCGTCGCACCCGTACGCCAGCCGCGACAGCCTCCACGAGCACGACATGTGGGTCGCCGAGGGTCTCACCCACCGCTACCCCACAAAGGTCCTCGCCGAGCTGCTCTCCACCTGCCCGCAGTACTGCGGCCACTGCACCCGCATGGACCTCGTCGGCAACTCCACCCCCGCCGTCGACAAGCTCAAGCTCACCCTCAAGCCGGTCGACCGCTACGACGCCCACATCACCTACCTCAAGGCCCACCCGGGCGTACGTGACGTTGTCGTCTCCGGCGGCGACGTCGCCAACGTGCCGTGGCGCAACCTCGAGTCGTACCTGATGCGCCTGCTGGAGATCGAGACGATCCGCGACATCCGGCTCGCCACCAAGGCGCTCATGGGCCTGCCCCAGCACTGGCTCCAGCCCGACGTGGTCGAGGGCCTCGAACGGGTCGCCCGCACCGCCGCCCGCCGCGGCGTCAATCTGGCCATCCACACCCACGTCAACCACGCCCAGTCGCTGACCCCGCTGGTCGCCAAGGCCGCACAGACGGCGCTCGACGTCGGCGTCCGCGACGTGCGCAACCAGGGCGTACTCATGCGCGGCGTCAACGCCACCAGCGCCGACCTGCTCGACCTGTGCTTCGCGCTGCAGGGCGAGGCGGGCATCCTGCCGTACTACTTCTACATGTGCGACATGATCCCCAACGCCGAGCACTGGCGCGTCCCGGTCTGGCACGCCCAGCAGCTCCAGCACGACATCATGGGCTACCTGCCCGGTTACGCCACCCCGCGGATCGTCTGCGACGTGCCGTTCGTCGGCAAGCGCTGGGTGCACATGCTCACCGACTACGACCGTGAGCGCGGCATCTCGTACTGGACGAAGAACTACCGCACCTCGATCGAGTCGGCCGACCTGGAGGCGCTGAACAAGCGCTACGCCTACTACGACCCGATCGACACGCTGCCCGAGGCCGGCCAGGCCTGGTGGCTCGCCCACCGCGACGACTGACCCCGGACAACCGACGGCGGGCC
>NZ_JALJRJ010000034.1:0-45015 GCF_024519755.1 Micromonospora sp. Mcm103 | reverse complement strand
ATGCTCTTACGCAGGATCGTGTTCATGGTGGGCTCCGTTCGGGGGTCGACGCCCGCGCCGAGGGGGGTTCGGTGCGGGTGCGAGCACCGTCAGGCGCTCAAGAAGTCTTCGGGGGATCTCCGGCGGCCTGCTGACGCGGCCCGCGGACGCCCGGGGGTGGCGTGCGGGGCGCACTGGTCGCGCCGGAGACATGTCCAACGACCGCCGGCCCGGGATCTTCCCGGACGCTGCCGCCCGCGTGCTGCGGGGGCGCTGCTGCGGTCGTTCACCAGGTATAACGCCCCGCCACCGTCCCCGATTCCGCCGCCCGGGTGTCCCCGACCACCCCGAAACCGGACACCCGACGCAGCGCTCACACCGCCTCCCGGACCACCCACGCCCCCGACCGTGCCCACAAGCGTCGATCATGAAGTTGACGGCACCTCGCGTCCGGTTTGTGACCGTCAACTTCATGATCATTCGGAAGGTCGAGCCGCCGACGGCGGTCTCAAAGGGCTTGCGAGAGATCTTGGTACGGAACGGCCCCTGTAAGGGCGGGAACGTACCAAGATCTCCATCCGGCGGCGGCAGAGAGCCAGCGCAGGCTAGCGGGCCCCGGCGCACGGACACCACGGGAGATCTTGGAAGGAAACGGCCCTCGTGGGGGCCCCTTCCTTCCAAGATCTCCGCCTGCCGCCGAACGCGTCCCCTGGGTGGTACGGGTCGCCGCTGCCTCGGGCTGCTGGGTGTTGACGATGAGGTTGGCCGGGGTTGGTCCGGCCCAACTTCATGATCGGCGCCGACGGGTGGAGGTTCGGGGACCGGCGTGCGGGGGCGGGAGGCGGTGGGGGTCGTGGCGGGACGATCATCCGAGGGGCGTACCGCCTAGGGTGGTCTGCGTGGCGACCCTTCTGCTTCTGCGACACGGCCGGACCACCGCGAACGCCGACGGCGGCCTGGCCGGGCGGCAACCGGTCGAGCTGGACGACACCGGCCGGGCGCAGGCCACGGCGGTCGGCGCGCGTCTCGCCGGGCTGCCGCTCGCGGCGGTGGTGACCAGCCCGCTCATCCGCTGTCGGCAGACCCTCGACCTGGCCCTTCCCGGCACCGAGCCGGTCGTCGACGACGGGCTGATCGAGTGCGGGTACGGCGACTGGGAGGGGCAGTCGCTGAAGAAGCTGGCGAAGGAGCCGCTCTGGCCGGTGGTGCAGCAGCACCCGAGCGCCGCCGCGTTCCCGCAGGGCGAGTCGATGGCGGCGATGTCCGCGCGCGCCGTGGCGGCGGTCCGGGCCTGGGACGCGCGGGTCACCGCCGAGCACGGGCCGGAGGCCGTCTGGCTGGCGTGCAGCCACGGCGACGTGATCAAGGCGATCGTGGCGGACGCGCTCGGCGTACACCTTGATCTTTTCCAGCGGATCGTGGCCGACCCGGCGTCGGTGACGGCGATCCGCTACACCCCGTTGCGGCCGTTCCTGGTCCGGCTCAACGACACCGGCGGTGACCTGTCGGCGCTGGTCCCGCCGCCGCGCAAGCGGCGCCGGCGCCCGGCGCGGCCGGCCGAGTCCGATGCGGCGGTCGGCGGAGGCGCGGGCGCGGCCGGGTGAGACCGGCGTACGCGGCGCGTTCGCTCTGGGCGGATTCGGCGTCGGTGGGCTGCGCGGTGCTTCCGGACGCCGGATAGGGTCGTGGGTATGACGCACCAGGTGCACGCCTTCGAGCCGCCGGAGCGGTTCGTCGCCGGTACGGTCGGCCCGCCGGGGGAGCGCACGTTCTTCCTCCAGGCGCGCGGCGGCGGCCGGCTGGTCAGCGTGTCGCTGGAGAAGGTCCAGGTGTCGTTGCTCGCCGAGAAGCTGGAAGAGCTGCTCGCCGAGGCGCAGCGCCGCTTCGGCGTGAAGCTGCCGGAGCCGGTCACCACCGTGACCGGCGACAACGAGCCGCTCGACACGCCCGTGGACGAGGAGTTCCGGGTCGGCACGCTGGGCCTGGCCTTCGACGTGGACACCGCCACCGTGGTGATCGAGGCGATCGCCGTCGGTGAGGCGGAGGTCGAGGTCGAGCTGGGCGACGCGGACGACGACGCCGACGAGGACCCGGACGAGCCGGACGACGACCTCGACCGCCTGCGGGTGCGGCTGACCCCGGAGGCGACCCGCGAGTTCATCGAACGGGCCAAGCGCGTCGTGAACGCCGGCCGGCCTCCCTGCCCGCTGTGCGGCCAGCCGCTCGACCCGGCCGGTCACCTCTGCCCCCGGCACAACGGCTATCACCGGTGACCTCGTCGGAACTGCAGCCCCGACAGGACGGCGCCGAGGCGCTGCGGCTGCTCGCCGACGGTGAGCTGACCCTCCAGGGGCGGCTCGTCGACGCCTCCAACGCGACGCTGCGCGGGGTCATCGCCCTCGGCGACGTGACCGCGCACTGCGTCTACAAGCCGGTACGCGGCGAGCGCCCGCTCTGGGACTTCCCGGACGGCACGCTCGCCGGCCGGGAGGTGTCCGCCTACCTGGTGTCCCGGGCCACCGGCTGGGACCTGGTGCCCCCGACCGTGCTGCGCGACGGGCCGTTCGGTCCCGGTTCGTGCCAGCTCTGGATCGACGAGCGGGACGACGCCGAGCCGCTCGTCGGGTTCGTGCCGGCGCGGGAGATCCCGCCGCGCTGGTTCCCGGTCGCCGCGGCCCGCGACGACGACGGGGCGGCGTACGCGCTGGCGCACGCCGACGACCCCCGCCTGGCCCGGCTCGTCGTGCTCGACGCGATCATCAACAACGCCGACCGCAAGGGCGGGCACGTGCTCGTCGGCCCGGACGACCGGATCTACGGCGTCGACCACGGCGTGAGCTTCCACGTCGAGGAGAAGCTGCGTACGGTGCTGTGGGGCTGGGCCGGCCGCGAGCTGCCGCCGGACGCGGTGGAGATGCTGGACGGCCTGGCCGGGCAGCTGCGCGGGTCGCTCGGCGAGGAGCTGGCCGAGCACCTGACGATCGGTGAGCTGGCCGCGCTGGCGGAACGGGTCGAGCGGCTGGGCGAGAGCGGCCGGTTCCCGCTGCCGCCGCAGGAGTGGCCGGCGATGCCCTGGCCGCCGATGTGAGCCGTTGTCGCGTTGATCACCCGTAGGGCGGCACCCGAGCGTCTGACGGATCGTTAGGCTGGCGGTCATGGAGTCTTGGGCGGGACATGACGTGCCACGGCTGCCCGGCGAGGGCGTGTCGCTGAGGTTGTACGACTCGGCGCGGCAGGGCGCCCATCCCAGCCGGCCCGAGGGCGCGGCCTCGATGTACGTCTGCGGCATCACCCCGTACGACGCGACGCACCTCGGGCACGCCGCCACCATGATCACGTTCGACCTGGTGCAGCGGATGTGGCGTGACGCCGGTCTGGACGTGCGGTACGTGCAGAACGTCACCGACATCGACGACCCGCTGCTGGAGCGCGCCGAGCGCGACGGCGAGGACTGGAAGGTCCTGGCCATGCGGGAGACCGCGCTGTTCCGCGAGGACATGGAGGCGCTGCGGATGATCCCGCCGGCGCACTACGTCGGCGCCGTCGAGTCGATCCCGGACATCGCCGAGAAGGTGCTGGTGCTGCTCAAGGACGGTGCGGCGTACCGGCTCGACGACGGCACCGGCGACGTCTACTTCGACATCTCCGCCGCGCCTCGCTTCGGCTACGAGTCCAACCTGTCCCGTGAGCAGATGATCGAACTGTTCGCCGAGCGCGGCGGCGACCCCGAACGCGCCGGCAAGCGCGACCCGCTCGACCCGCTGCTGTGGCGCGGCGCCCGCGAGGGCGAGCCGTCCTGGCCCGGTGGCGAACTGGGCGCGGGCCGTCCCGGCTGGCACATCGAGTGCACTGTCATCGCGCTGAACCTGCTCGGCGACCGGATCGACGTGCAGGGCGGCGGCAACGACCTGATCTTCCCGCACCACGAGTGCTCCGCCGCGCACGCCGAGCGGCTGACCGGCGAGGCGCCGTTCGCCGACCACTACGTGCACGCCGGCATGATCGGCCTGGACGGCGAGAAGATGTCGAAGTCCCAGGGCAACCTGGTCTTCGTGTCCCGGCTGCGGGCCGACAAGGTCGACCCGATGGCGGTCCGGCTGGCGCTGATGAGCGGGCACTACCGCAGCGACCGCTCCTGGACCGACGAGCTGCTCACCGAGGCGCAGGAGCGGCTGGGCCGCTGGCGGCGGGCCGCCGCCGCGCCGGCCGGGCCGTCGGGGGCGGCGTTGCTGGCCGAGGTACGCGAGCGCCTGGCCGACGACCTGGACACGCCGGGTGCCCTGGCGGCAGCCGACCGCTGGGCCGAAGCCACCCTGAACGACGTGACCGAGGACGAGACCGCTCCGGCCCTCTTCCGAGACACGGTGGACGCCCTCCTCGGCATCGCCCTCTAGCCACCCTTCCGCAGCGCCGTCCCGCCCTCACGCGCGTCGATCTTGCACTTACGGCCCGCATTCCGCCCTATATGCCCGGTTCGCGGGGGCCACAACCGCAAGATCGCGCCGTCCGGTGGCGGGTGGAACGTGATGGGTGTGTCGGAGGCGATTTGACACCCATGGCGTTCCGCCCGGTGTGGTCCGGCCCGGGGAGCCCTGTCCGGGCGTGGCTTCCGGGAGTCTGTACCCGTGCGAGCCGACCCTGCGGCCCGCCTCGACATCTTGCGCCGGCCCACCTCGCGATCTTGCACTTGTGGCCCTCGGAGTGTCGTGAATGCCCCGTCTGTCGGGGCAGAGAGTGCAAGATCGCCGAGGCGGGCCGAGGCGGGCCGAGGCGGGCCGGGGCCGGGGCCGGGGTGCGGGCGGTCAGCCCAGGACTAGGCCGGGGTCGGGGTCCTGGTCGGGGGTGGGGGCGGGGATCTTGTACTCCTCGGTGAGCGTGGTCATCGGGCCGGGCCAGGTGGCCTGCGCGACCTCGATCGGCTTGTGCCGCTCGTCGTACGCGACGTGCAGCAGGTGCAGCACCGGCGTGTCCGGGCGGATCTGGAGGATCTCCGCCTCCTCCCGGCTGGGCTGACGCGCGCTGATCGTGTCGGTGGCGGTGACGTACCGCCGGCCGGTGACCTCCTCGGCCTCCTGGTAGAGCGGCCGGCCGAACGCCTCGGCCCGCTCCAGTGACGTGCCGGCGGTGTCGGCGGGCAGGAACCACGACGCGCCGACCTCGACCGGGGAGTCGTCGGTGCGTACCAGGTGCCGGCGGCAGAGCAGTTCGGTGCCGTCGGTGACGCCGAACGCGTCGGCCACCTCGGCCGGGGCGGGGGAGCGGCCGACCGAGACGAGCTGCTGGCGGTACCGGGCGGCCAGGTCGGTGTGGTAGCCGCGGAAGCCGCCGTACCGGCCCCGGGACAGGCGGTTGAGGCGGCGCCGGGTGCCCCGGACGTACGTACCGGAGCCGGGTTTGGTGATCAGGATGCCCTCGACCCGCAGCTGGTCGACGGCGCGCTGCACGGTCTGCTTCGCGACGCCGAACATCTCGGCGATGGCCGGGATGGACGGCAGCCGCTCGCCCGGACCCCAGTCGCCGCGGCGCACCTGGGCCTTGAGCTGCGCGGCGATCTGCCGGTGCGGGAACTCGGCCGCGCCCGGGTTGATCTGCATGCAGGCCTCCTCAGAACAGCTAGGTTCCTAGGATGCCCTAGAGGGTGTGACGGCGCCACCCCGGACACGAAGAAGCCGGGCCCCGATCCGAGGCCCGGCTTCAGCGAAGCGGGAGAACTACCAGGAACCCGCTGTCGGTCCGGCGGAACCGCCGCGGCGACGCAGGTACTTCTCGAACTCCTGGGCGATCTCGTCCCCGGTCAACGGGGTGATGCCGGCGTCACCGACCCGTTCCTCCAGCTCACGCACGTACTCGCCGAGTTCCGCGTCCTGCTCGGCGGCGCTGCGCACCCGCTGCTCCCACTCGGCTGCCTCCTCGGCCAGGTCGGCCATCGGCACCGGCAGGTCGAGCACCTCCTCGACCCGGTGCAGCAGCGCGAGGGTGGCCTTCGGGCAGGGCGGGTTGTTGGCGTAGTGCGGCACGTGCACCCAGAACGACACCGCGTCGACCTCGGCCCGGGTGCAGGCGTCGTGCAGCACGCCGACGATGCCGGTCGGCCCGTCGTACCGGGTGGGGGTGAGCTGGTAGCGCTTGGCCGCGTCGGCGTCCGACGCGCTGCCGCTGATCGGCAGCGGCCGGGTGTACGGCACGTCGGCCAGCAAGGCGCCGAGCAGCACCACCCGCTCGACCTCCAGGCTGTGGCAGATCTCCAGCACCTGCTCGCAGAACGTCCGCCAGCGCATGCTCGGCTCGATGCCGCGGATCAGCACCACGTCCCGCTCGGTGCCCTCCGGACTGGCCACCATGAACCGCGTGGTGGGCCACTCGACGCGCCGGGTCTCCCCGTCGGCCATGGTGATCGTCGGCCGGCTCACCTGGAAGTCGTAGAAGTCCTCCGGGTCCAGCTCGGTCACCTCCCGGGCCTGCCAGACCTGCTCCAGGTGTTCCACGGCGGCGGTGGAGGCGTCGGCGGCGTCGTTCCAGCCCTCGAAGGCCGCGATGGCGACCGGCGAGCGCAGCACCGGCAGCCCGTCGAACTCGGTCACGCCGTCACCTCACCCTGCTCGTCGGGCGCGGCGCCGCCCCGTCGCACTGTCGCACCCCTGTTGTCCTTCACGTCCGTCAGCCTACGTGCCCCCGCGAGGGCCGGCCCGTCGGCCGCGCCGGTCGCCGGGCCGGACCACCCGGGCGAACCGGCGGAAAGGGGTACGACGGCCCGGTGGGCAGAATGTGGGATGGCCCGGTTCGGGTGACTCTGCCGCACTCGGGCGCACTACCCTGGAGCATGTGTCTATCTCGTTGCGTGACCTGCTGGCGGATCGGATCCTGATCGCGGACGGCGCGATGGGGACGATGCTCCAGGCTGCCGATCTCACCCTCGACGACTTCGACGGCCTCGAAGGCTGCAACGAGATCCTCAACGTGACCCGGCCGGACGTGGTTCGCGGTGTGCACGACGCCTACCTGGCCGCCGGCGCGGACTGCGTGGAGACCAACACGTTCGGCGCCAACCTGCCCAACCTCGCCGAGTACGGCATCCCCGGCCGCATCCGGGAACTGTCCGAGGCGGGCGCGCGGATCGCGCGGGAGGCAGCCGACGCGTACGCGACGCCGGAGCACCCCCGGTTCGTGCTCGGTTCGATGGGCCCGGGCACCAAGCTGCCGACCCTCGGGCACGCGAGCTACGCCTCGCTGCGTGACGCGTACCAGGAGAACGCCGCCGGCCTGATCGCCGGCGGCGCGGACGCGCTGATCATCGAGACCTGCCAGGACCTCCTCCAGGTCAAGGCGGCGGTGGTCGGGTCGAAGCGGGCGCGCGCCGAGGCCGGCCGGGACGTCCCGATCATCTGCCAGGTCGCCGTGGAGACGACCGGCACCATGCTGCTGGGCAGTGAGATCGGCGCCGCGCTGACCGCGATCGAGCCGCTCGGCGTCGACCTGATCGGGCTGAACTGCTCCACCGGCCCGGCGGAGATGGGCGAGCACCTGCGCTACCTGGCGCAGCACGCGCGTATCCCGATCTCGGTGATGCCGAACGCGGGCCTGCCGGTGCTGACCGCCGACGGGGCGTACTTCCCGCTCAGCCCGGACGAGCTGGCCGACGCGCTGGAGCAGTTCGTCACCGACTACGGCGTGGCCCTGATCGGCGGCTGCTGCGGCACCACCCCGGAGCACATCCGGGTGCTGGTGGAGCGGCTGGGCGGACGGGCGCCGGTGGCGCGGGAGCCGAAGCCGGAGGCCGGGGTCTCCTCGATCTACCACCACGTGCCGTTCGCCCAGGACGCCAGCATCCTGATGGTGGGGGAGCGGACCAACGCCAACGGCTCGAAGGCGTTCCGCGAGTCCATGCTCGCCGGTGACTGGCAGGCCTGCGTGGAGGTCGCGCGCAGCCAGGCCCGCGACGGCTCGCACCTGCTCGACCTCTGCGTCGACTACGTCGGCCGCGACGGTACGCAGGACATGCGGGAGCTGGCCGGCCGGTTCGCCACCGCCTCGACGCTGCCGATCGTGCTGGACTCCACCGAACCGGCCGTGATCGAGGCCGGGCTGGAGATGCTCGGCGGCCGGTGCGTGGTCAACTCGGTCAACTTCGAGGACGGCGACGGCCCCGAGTCCCGCTACGCGCGCATCATGCCGGTGGTCCGGGAGCACGGCGCCGCCGTCGTGGCGCTGCTCATCGACGAGGAGGGCCAGGCCCGCACCCGCGAGTGGAAGGTACGGGTGGCCTGCCGGCTGATCGACGACCTGACCGGCCGGTGGGGGATGCGCCGGGAGGACATCCTCATCGACGCGCTGACGTTCCCGATCGCCACCGGGCAGGAGGAGACCCGCCGCGACGGCATCGAGACGATCGAGGCGATCCGGGAGATCGCCGCGCGCTACCCGGGCGTCAACTTCACCGCGGGCATCTCGAACGTCTCGTTCGGCCTCAATCCGGCGGCCCGGCAGGTGCTCAACTCGGTGTTCCTGCACGAGTGCGCCCAGGCCGGGCTGACCTCGGCGATCGTGCACGCCAGCAAGATCCTGCCGATGTCGCGGATCCCGGACGAGCAGCGCGAGGTGGCGCTCGACCTGGTCTACGACCGGCGTCGCGAGGGCTACGACCCGGTGCAGCGGTTCATCGAGGCCTTCGAGGGCGTGGACGCCGCCTCGGCGCGTGCCACCCGGGCCGAGGAACTGGCCGCGCTGCCGCTGGACGAGCGGCTCAAGCGACGGATCATCGACGGCGAGCGCAACGGCCTGGAGGCCGACCTGGACACCGCGATGGCGCAGGGGCGTACGCCGCTGTCCATCATCAACGACCTGCTGCTGGACGGCATGAAGGTGGTCGGCGAGCTGTTCGGCTCCGGCCAGATGCAGTTGCCGTTCGTACTCCAGTCCGCCGAGGTGATGAAAACCGCGGTGGCCTACCTGGAGCCGCACATGGAGAAGACCGATGACGACGGCAAGGGCCGCATCGTGCTCGCCACGGTCAAGGGGGACGTGCACGACATCGGCAAGAACCTGGTCGACATCATCCTGTCCAACAACGGCTACGACGTGGTGAACATCGGCATCAAGCAGCCGATCAACGCGATCCTCGACGCGGCCGAGGAGCACCGGGCCGACGCGATCGGCATGTCCGGCCTGCTCGTCAAGAGCACAGTCATCATGAAGGAGAACCTGGCCGAGATGGCCTCCCGCGGCGTGGCCGAGCGTTGGCCGGTGCTGCTCGGCGGCGCGGCGCTGACCCGCGCGTACGTCGAGGACGACCTGCGGTCGATCTACCCGGGCCAGGTGCACTACGCCCGCGACGCGTTCGAAGGGCTGTCCCTGATGGACCGCGTGATGGCGGCCAAGCGCGGCGGTGCGCCCGTGGTCGACCCGGAGCGGGAGGCGGCACTGGCGGCCCGCCGGGAGCGCCGCGAGCGGCAGCGGACGCAGGTCCGCGAGGCACTGCCCGAACTGGACGACGCGTCGGTCCGCTCCGATGTGGCGGTGGACGTGACGGTGCCGAAGCCGCCGTTCTTCGGCACCCGCGTCGTCAAGGGCGTGCCGCTGGCCGACTACGCGGCGCTGCTCGACGAGCGGGCCACGTTCCTGGGCCAGTGGGGGCTGCGCGGCGCACGCGGCGGCAAGGGCCCGTCCTACGAGGAACTGGTCGAGACCGAGGGCCGGCCCCGGCTGCGGTACTGGCTGGACCGCCTGATCTCCGACCAGGTGCTGGAGGCGGCCGTGGTGTACGGCTACTTCCCCGCGTACTCCGAGGGCAACGACCTGGTGGTGCTGGACGAGAACGGGCACAGCGAGCGGGCCCGGTTCTCCTTCCCCCGGCAGCGCCAGGAGCGGCGGCTGTGCCTGGCCGACTTCTTCCGGCCCAAGGGCGACCAGCTCGACGTGGTGGCGCTGCAGCTGGTCACCGTCGGGCAGCCGATCAGCGAGTACACGGCGAAGATGTTCGCCGGCAACGAGTACCGCGACTACCTGGAGGTGCACGGCCTGTCCGTGCAGCTCACCGAGGCCCTCGCGGAGTACTGGCACCGGCGGATCCGGGCCGAGCTGGTGCTGCCCGGCGGCGGCACGGTGGCCGACGACGACCCGGCCGACCTGGCCGGCCTGCTCCGCACCGACTACCGGGGCTGCCGGTACGCGTTCGGCTATCCGGCCTGCCCGGACCTGGAGGACCGGGCGAAGATCGTGGAGCTGCTGGGCGCGGAGCGGATCGGGGTGCAGTTGTCCGAGGAGTTCCAGTTGGTGCCGGAACAGGCCACCGACGCGATCGTCGTGCACCACCCGGAGGCGAACTACTTCAACGCCAAGTGACGCAGTTGTGTGGGCGGCTACGAGCTCCCCGCGGCTTGTGATGATGCCTCACAATCCAGGCCATGGTGTGGTGGCGGCGGGTGGAGTGCCCGGTACGGCCGATCGAACAGGACTGGATCGAACGGTCGATGGACTGGTTCGTGGCGCAGTTCGGCACCGACCGGCTGCACGGCGAGGTTGTGATGCCGACCGACCACTATTTCCCCGGCGTCTACCGGGGCACCCGCGACGACATCCGATCAGTGCTGAATCGGCTCTGCGCTCACATGGGCATCGACCCCGCCCGAGTGGAACTCGAGCACGACGCGGCCGACGACAACCCGGAGTTGTCCGCGCACGTCCCGATCCACGCGCAGTCGAAGGGCGCGGCCGGGCATCACCGCATCCGCGATGGCCGTTCCGTCATCGGGATCCGCGACGATCAGGCGGCTCGTCCGATGGCGCTGGTGGCGACCATCGCTCACGAGTTGGGCCATGTCTTGCTGCTGGGCGACGGCCGGATCTCGGCGCAGCAGCGGGATCAGGAAGCACTCACGGACCTGTTGACCGTGTTCTTCGGCCTTGGCATCTTCAGCGCCAACGCCGCGTTCGAGTACTCGCGAGAAGCCCGGGGTGACTATGTCTACGCCCGTACCAACCAGCTCGGCTACCTGACCGAGCCCATGTACGGCTATGCGTTGGCCCGGTACGGGTGGCTGCGCGGCGAGGCGGACCCGGGATGGGCGAGGTACGTCGACACCAATCCGCGCAGCTTTCTCAAACGCGGCCTGCGCTACCTCGCCCAGTCGGACCGAACCGGGTGACAGCGACTTACAACCGTCGTGACGACGATATCGAATTCACCCTCTACGGCTTCAACTTCGTTGACGGCGCGTACCTGGAAACGGTCTTCACCGGTGCGAACACGGCCGACCTCGCATGGGCCTTCGACGCCTGGCGTTCGGTGACCCGATCGATTGACGCGTGATTGACGACTCGTCCACCGCTGGCGCCCGTCGGCTACTCGTGTAGCCACTGACGACCGCGGGGCGCCCGCCGGGATGGCGGACGCCCCGAAGGTCGACGCGTCGATCAGCCGATCAGCGTGACCGAGTAGTCGTACGTCGTCCCGGTCACCGAGTACGTCGCGGTCTGCCCGTTCTCGCAGTACGACACGAAGCTGCTCGGAGTCCGCTGCGCTCCGGCCACCGCGTCGACCACCGGCCGGACATCGGACCCGACCGGAAGTGCGGTGGTGGTGAGATCGATCGTCCGCGACTGGTTGATCGGGTAGGTGTCGGTGTTCGCCGTCTCCAGACCGTTGCCCGCCTGAACACTGAAGGACATCACGAAGGCGGCGTTGTTCACCACGGCGATGCGCTGCACGCAGGGTTCGGCCTGCGCGCTTGCCGTGGAGGCCGTGGCCAGTGCCGATCCACCGGCGGCGAGCGTCCCTACGAGTGCGGCTCCGACGAGCCTGGCGCGGAAGGTCATGGTGTCACCTCTCGGTCGTACGTGGCGCCGGGCGCCGACTGGCGGCGCCCGGCGTATGGTCCGTATCGAAGTGCCCGAGTGTTTCTGATCGAACCCTGTAGATCGCAGGAAATCCCGGAGCGGGTCCACAGCTCCGATCCGTCAAACTGAGGGATCGATCCCGACGGCGTGCGAGCGTCCCGGCGCGAGGAGTCCGAAGTGGTGAACTCCGCCCTCTCCGCTGTCGTCCACGCGGTCGGAGCCGGCCCGCCACCGTTGGCGGCCCCGGCTCTCGACCCCGGTGCGACGCTTTGGCTGATCGTGATCGCTTGCGGCGGCACCAAGGTGGCCCTCCGCCGTCGCGGAGCCACGGCCGAGTAGCCGGATGGTCCGCCCGACCACGGGTACATGTCGAGGGTGCAGCTACCCCCGGTCGCCCTTCCTCGGCCACGTGGCCAGCGCCGCCAGGACGGCGCACGGGAGCAGACAGCCCAACAGGCCGCACAGCGCTACGGCGGGCATCCAGAACAGACCCTCCACGGGTGGGGATGGTAGGCGTTCAATCGAAGCCGTCGCGTGGTGGGAGGCTCGCGGACCACCGTGCCTCCGGCCGGAGGCAGCAGGTGCCCCGTAGCCGCGATTCGCCGCCGGAGGCGGAGCGTCAGCCGGTCCTCGCGCGCAGGCCCCACGTCAGGGCGGGGATCATCACCGCCGCCGCGACCAGGTGCAGCCCGACCAGCGCGATCGTCGTGGCGGCGTCGCCTCCGGCGATCAACGGCGGGACCATCGACAGCGCGGTCAGCGACACCGCCGTCCACACGAACCGCCGCGCGGGACGCGCGCTGAACCGCAGCAGCGCGGCGGCGATGACGACGCCGACGAGCGAGAAGAATCCGGTCACCACGGCGAACCCGCCCGACGGGATCGTCTCGCCGCCGCCGTCGGGGATCTCGAAGTCCACACCGCCGGCGCGGGCGAGCGCCGCCGCGAGCGTGGTGATCACCGCCGCCGCGAGCGTGGCGACCAGACCGGTGACGGCGAGCCGCCGGAAGCCGTGCGCACGGCGAGAGACGACGCCGGTGTCGGTGCTGCTGATCATGTCGTTCCTCCGAACGTCTTCATGAGGGGTGAGGATCCGTACCGTCGCGGTGCGACGGCCGGGGTTGCGCAGCGCGCGTACGCCGGTGCCGCGCAGCCAGAAGCCGGCGTCGCGGCCGAGGACCGGCCCGGGGGTGCCGTCGCGCAGCTCCAGCTGCACCCGGCCGCGCGTCACCACGCCGTACGCGTGATGCCACTGGGCCGCGATCACCGGAACGCGCGCGCCGCCGGGCAGCGCGAGCGTCCGCGCGGGCACTACGGCGTACGGTCGGCGGGCAGGCGCTCGGGCAGCCCGAGCCGCGGGAACTGATCGGCGTGGAACGTGACGATCTCGGTGATCGCCCCGCCGGTGACGCGCAGGGCGTCGACGGTGAGCGGCAGGTACGCGCCGTCGCTGTCCTGCCAGAGGTAGAACGCGACGGCGGGCTGCCGGTTCACCGCGGTGGGCACTGCTCGCAGGCTGCCCAGGCTCTCGAAGCCGTCCGCGATCCAGTCGCTCACCACCGCGTCGCGGCCGATCTGCAGCCCCGGGGTGGGCGGCATCGAGCAGCGCACGTCGTCGCGCAGCATGGCGGCGAGCGCGCCGACGTCCTTGGCGACGGCGGCGTCGGTGAAGCGGCGTACCAGCTCGCGGGTCCGGGTGTCCGTCTCGTCGCCGGTCCAGTCCTGCCGCTGGGCGGGCAGGTGTTCCCGCATGCCCGCGCGGGCGCGCTGCAACGCGCTGTTCACCGAGTTGACCGAGTCCCCGAGCAGCTCCGCGACGTCCCTGGCGGGCCAGCCGAGCACGTCCCGCAGGATCAGCACGGCGCGTGGGCGCGGCGCCAGGTGCTGCACCGCGACCAGGTATGCCAGCTCGATCGTCTCCCGCGCGACAGCTACCGTCTCCGGCTCGTCGGCGCCGGCGGCGGGCAACTCGTCGAGCAGCCGGTCCGGGTACGGCTGGAGCCACCGCACCTCACCGCCGGTCGCCGGCTCGGGCCGGCACTTGGCGAGCAGGTCCAGGCAGGCGTTGGTGGCGATCCGGTACAGCCAGGCCCGGAACGTCGACCGACCCGCGAACGTCTCCCGCCGCCGCCAGGCCCGCAGGAACGTCTCCTGGACGGTGTCCTCGGCGTCCTCGAACGAGCCGAGCATCCGGTAGCAGTGCACGTGCAACTCCCGCCGGTGCCGCTGCGCCAGCCCGGTGAACGCCGGTTCGTCGACCCCAGCCAGATCCCGTACGCCCGGTTCCGCCGGTTGCGTCTCCGCACCCATCACGTCATCCTCCCGCTTCGTCGTGTGCCGTCGTCTGTGAGACGGGGACGGGCGGGAAAACTCATCACCCGCGCTCGGCGCCGCCGTCAGCCCGTGCGCGGGGCGTACATGATGACCGCGACGCCGACCAGGCAGATGGCCGCGCCGACGAGGTCGTAGCGGTCGGGCCGGAACTTGTCGACGACCATGCCCCAGGCGAGCGACCCGGCGACGAAGACGCCGCCGTAGGCGGCGAGGATGCGGCCGAAGTTCGCGTCCGGCTGGAACGTGGCCACGAACCCGTAGGCGCCGAGCGCGATCACCCCGGCGGCGATCCAGAGCAGCCCGCGGTTCTCCCGCCAGCCCTGCCACACCAGCCAGGCGCCGCCGATCTCGGCGAGCGCGGCGAGCAGGAAAAGCAGGATGGACCGCACGACCGTCATGCGTCAGACCGTAGCGACACCGGGCCGGGGACCGGCCGGGCGGCCCGGTCGGCGGGCCCGGCGAACGGCAGGGGGCAGCAGGCGTTGCGCGGCCTTCACCACCCGCAGCAGGGTGACCGTCTCGGCCGGGTAGAGGCGATGCCCGCCCGGCGACCGCCGGGGCGCGGGCAGCAGCCCGCGCCGTTCGTGGTAGCGCAGCGTCTGCACGTTGACCCCGGCTGCGTCGGCGAGCCGGCCGCTGCGCAGCTCCGGCTCGCCCATCACCGGCCCCGCGCGGCCGTGGCCCGCAGGGCCAGGGCATCGAGTACGGCGACACGGGTCGCCGGAACGCGGATGTCGAGCGTCAGCGTGTCGCCGTCCGGGCGGGCGAGATCGAAGGTGAAGAAGGAGCAGCAGGCGGACTCGCGGGCGATCAGGTCCCGGGCGAGCGCTTCGGCGCCGCCGTCGAGGTGCAGCCGCAGATGCCCGGCGGCCGGCCGGTCGGCGCCGCGCAGCGCGTCGTGGAACAGCCCGTCGAACTCGGCCAGCCGCAGCGGCCGTTCGGTGGTCGGCAGCGTGCAGGTGTCGGGCACCCAGGAATCGTCGGTCACCTCTCGACGGTAAGCCCGTACCGGGGTACCGGATGCGAGCCCGTCGCCAGGAAGAAGCACGCGTTGTATGGTCGCGGCATGCGGACGCCTGGGGGCTGCTGATGAGCCTGCCGCTGATCCCGGTCACGCCCGCCGGTCCGACGCCGGACCGCCGCGCGCTGCTCACCCGCCGGGTACGCCTGCTGGTCGCCGCGACCATCACCTACAACGTGATCGAGGCGGTGGTGGCGATCAGCGCCGGTACCGTCGCGTCCTCGACCGCCCTGATCGGCTTCGGTCTGGACTCGGTCATCGAGGTGGCCTCCGCGGCAGCGGTGGCGTGGCAGTTCGCCGGTCCGGACCCGCAGGCCCGGGAACGTGTCGCGCTGCGCGTCATCGCGGTGTCGTTCTTCGCGCTCGCCGCGTACGTCTCCGTCGAGGCGGTCCGGGCGCTGCTCGGCGGCACCGAGGCCGCACACTCACCGGCCGGGCTGGTGCTCGCCGGGCTCTCGGTGATCGTGATGCCGGTGCTGTCGGCAGCGCAGCGGCGCGCCGGGCGTGAACTGGGCTCCCGGTCGGCGGTGGCCGACTCGAAGCAGACGTTGCTGTGCACGTACCTCTCGGTGGTTCTGCTCGTCGGGCTGGCCCTCAACGGCCTGTTCGGGTGGTCCTGGGCCGACCCGGTCGCCGCCCTGGTGATCGCCGTGGTCGCGGTCCGCGAGGGCCGCGACGCCTGGCGCGGCGACACCTGCTGCGCCACCTGCGGCCCGGGCGGCCCGCAGGCGTGATCACCGGCCGCGACCTGCGGCGACGTCGGGAATACGGCTGTGCTCGGCGGCCTGGCGGGCTACCGTCACCGGAGTACGGGCCGGCGTGGGTCAGGCGCGCCGCGTCCACGCCCCCGCCGTCGGCGTTGACGTGGCGGAAACGCCCGCAGACGAGCATGGGTACGACGAAAGGGGCGGACATGACCGACGAGGTGACGTCGCAGGTCCCGCCGGAACCGGCTCCCGTGCTGACCCGACCCGCCGGCACGGGACCGGTCGGACCGCCGAGCAGCCTGGACCTGTGGGCGCGTGCCCAGGTGTTGCACCGCTGCTTCGGCGACGACGACGGCGAGCCGCACATCATGCGCGGCCTGGACTGACCGCCGCCCGGTCAGCGCACCGTCACGCCGGCCCGCGCCAGCACCTCCCACCAGGACGCGAGGTCGGGGACCGGCTCGGCGCGAGCCGTGTACTCCTCCAACCGCCGCCGCTGCTCCACGCTCGGCGCCGGTGAGACGGTGGCGCCCACGCCGACCAGGGCGTACCGGTTGCCGCCGACGGTGAGCAGCATCGTGCCGACGATCGTTCCCCGGGCCTCGACCTGCCCGGCGGGCGCGGCGAACACCTCCGCGCCGCGCCGGTCGCGGGCGCGCAGCCGGCCCTCGTCGAGCGTCAGCAGCAACGGTACGCACCGCATGCCGTTCCAGAGGCTGCGTCGCCACCAGACGATTCCCGCGTACGACCGGCCCACGACGCCGACCGTACCGTTCCCGCGCACCGGTGAACGATTCGCGACGGCGGTGCGTGAGAGCCGGTGAGCATCACCGGCGGCCGCCGGGGGTACTGCTGCGGGACACGGGAACGAACAGCCGGGAGGTCATGGTGGGGGACAGGGCGGGACGTCAGGGGCGCGGGCCGATCGCCGGACTGGTGGTGGCCGCGCTGGTCGCGGCCGGTTGCATGGCCGGCGGCTACGACCAGGGCGAGCCGCAGCAGCCCGCACCCCCGCGCAGCACGCAGCCCGAGTCGCAGACCACCCGCGCGGACGGCACGACGAGCGTGGCCGAGTTCAAGCAGGACATCCAGGACGCGGTCCGGCTGGCCGAACGCTACTGGGCGGAGCAGTTCCGCGCCTCGGGTCAGCGGTTCACCCCGATCCGGCGGGTGGTGGCCTACAGCCGCGAGGGCGAGGTGGCCTGCGCCGGGCAGGGCCTGCCGCGCAACAACGCGGTGTACTGCTCGGCCGGCGACTTCATCGCGTACGACGTGAACTGGTCGGTGGCGGCGTTCCGGCAGATCGGCGACGCGTTCCTGTTCTACCTGCTCGGCCACGAGTACGCCCACGGCATGCAGGTGCGGCTGGGCATCCGCTACAACTTCACCATCCAGCAGGAACTGCAGGCCGACTGCATGGCCGGGGCGTACCTCGGGGACAGCGTGCGGTCCGGGGCCCTGGAGCTGGCGGACGGTGACCTGGAGGAGTTCCGGGAAGGGCTGCTGGCGGTCGGCGACGACCCGGACCAGCCGTGGTTCGCCGAGGGCTCGCACGGCACCGCCGAGCAGCGCAGCGAGTCGTTCTTCCGGGGGTACGAGAAGTCGCTCGGCGCCTGCGGCCTCCGGTGATGCCGCGGGTCACCCCGATCGGGGACGGTGACTGGCGCACCGGACGCGGCTGGCAGGATCGGCGGGGTACGCGTACCGAAGGAGGCCCCCGCTGAGCAGCAAGCACCCCGCCGCCGTGCTCTTCGACATGGACGGCACCCTGGTCGACAGCGAGAAACTGTGGGACGTCGCGTTGCAGGAACTGGCCGCCGTGTACGGCGGTGTCCTGTCCGATGACGCCCGCCGCGCGATCGTCGGCACCGGGATGGCCGACGCGATGCGGATCGTGCACGACGACCTGGGCCAGCCGGAGCGGGACGTGCAGGAAAGCGCCGACTGGATCAGCGCCCGGATCCTGGACCTGTTCCGCACCGGGCTGCAATGGCGTCCGGGCGCGCTGGCGCTGCTGCGGGCGGTACGCGACGCCGGCATCCCCACCGCGCTGGTCACCTCCAGCGGCCGGTCCCTGGTCGAGGTGGCCCTGGACACGCTGGGCCGGGACAGCTTCGACGCGGTGGTCTGCGGCGACGAGGTGGACGCGGCGAAGCCGCACCCGGAGCCGTACCTGACCGCCGCGCGTCTGCTGGACGTGCCGGTCGAGCGGTGCGTGGCGATCGAGGACTCACCGACCGGGGTGGCCAGCGCGCTCGCCGCCGGGGCGGCGGTGCTGGCCGTACCGGCCGAGGTGCCGCTGGCGCCCGCCGACGGCGTACACCAGATGGAGAGCCTGCTCGGGGCGGACCTGGAGTTGCTCGCGGCCCTGCTCAACCGTTAGGAAGGGCCCCTTCTTATGCACGAGGCGTTAAGAAGGGGCCCTTCCTTTCACGTCAGTCGTGGGCGATGGCGCCCAGGACGTTGATCCGCGCGGCGCGGATCGCCGGCAGCACCGCGGCGACCACGCCGATGATCGCGGCCAGGATCAGGAACGTCACCATCTGACCCCAGGGCAGGACCAGGTCGGTGATGCCCTCGTCCTTGAGCGCCTCGACCACCGCCGCGCCGAGACCGGTGCCGACCACCACGCCGAGCAGCGCGCCGAAGATGGAGATCACCACCGCCTCGACCGTGATCATGCGCATGGTCTGGCCACGGCGCAGGCCGATCGCCCGCAGCAGACCCAGCTCCCGGGTCCGTTCCAGCACCGACAGCGCGAGCGTGTTGATGATGCCCAGCACCGCGATGACGATGGCCAGCGCCAGCAGGATCTGGATCATCTGGAGCAGGGAGTCCAGCTGACCGGTCTGCTGCTCGATGAACGCGGCCCGGTCGGCCACCGACACCTCGGGGCTGTCCGCCAGCAGCCGCTCGACCTGCGGCTGCACCGCGTCCACCGACGTGCCGGGGGCGAGCTGCAGGAAACCCTGGATCGGCTGCGGGATGGCGAAGTCCGCGGCGGCCTGCGGCGGCAGCGTCACCGGGTTGGTCAGCTGCGAGCTCTCGTAGACGCCGCTGACCGTGTAGGTGCGGGCGTCGCCGCGGGACAGCTGCACCGGCACCGTCGAACCGACGGTGAGGTTGCGTGCCTTCGCGGTGTCCGAGCTGACCAGCATCTGGTCCGGTGTTAGCTTGCTGATGTCACCGGCGGTGGCCTTCGCCCCGAAGATCTGCTGCAGGGCGGCCACGTTGCTCGACACGGCCACCCAGGTCCGCTCGCCGCCGACCACTGCCATGTCGCCGTACTCGCCGTCGACCATCCGCACACCCGGGATCGCGGCGGCCTTCTCCAGCACCGCCGGGTCGAAGCTCGCCGGACGCGGCCCCGACGTGGAGCCGGAGATCACCAGCTCCGCCTTGATGTTGTCCTCGGCCAGCTTGCCGATGCTGCCCTTGGCCGAGTCCAGGATCACCGTCACGCCGGTGACCAGGGCGATGCCCACCATCAGCGCGGCGGCCGTGATCGCGGTACGGCGCGGGTTGCGGCCCGAGTTGAGCCGGCCCAGCTTGCCCGGCACCGACCAGGAGAACATCGCGCCGAGCAGCGCGACCACCGGCCGGCTGATGATCGGCGTCAGCAGCGCCACCCCGATGAACGCGAACAGCACGCCGCCGAGGATGGTCGCCAGGGTGCTGTCGCCGGCGTGCCCGCCGAGACCGAGGAACAGCAGCACCGCGCCGATGCCGGTCACCACGGCGCCGCCGATGGTGACCTTCGTCAGTGGCCGGTCCGGCGTGGCCACGTCCTGCATCGCCGCGATCGGCGGGATGCGCGAGGCACGCAGCGCCGGCAGCAGCGCGGCGATCACCGTGATCAGCATGCCGACCGCGAACGCGCCGATCACCGCCGAGGCCGGCACGCCCAGCCCGGCCAGGGTCAGACCCCCGGCGAGCTGACCGAACAGGTACGCCAGCAGCGCGCCCACACCGATGCCGGCGGCGAGCCCCAGCACCGAGGCGATCAGGCCGACAGCGAGCGCCTCCAGCACCACCGAGCCGATGACCTGCTTGCCGCTGGCCCCGATCGCCCGCATCAGGGCCAGCTCACGGGTGCGCTGGGCCACGATGATCGAGAACGTGTTGAGGATCAGGAACGTGCCGACCAGCAGCGCCACCGCGGCGAACCCGAGGAGGATCTTGTTGAAGAACGACAACCCCTCCTTGAGGCCGGCCGAGGCGTCGGCGGCGAGTTGTTCGCCGGTCTTGACCTGGTAGTCGGCACCCAGCGTGCGGGCCACCTCGTCGCGCAGCGCGGCCGGCGTGGTGCCGTCGGCGGCCTGGACGCTGACGTTGCTGAACACGTCCGGCTTGCCCAGCATCAGCTGCTGCGCCACCGGGGTGGTGAAGTAGACCTCGTTGGCACCACCGATCGAGTCCCGGCCGCCGCTGTAGCCGAACACGCCGACGAGCGTGAACTCCTTCTTCGGGGCGAGGGTCAGCACGCCGACCCGGTCGCCGACCTTGACCTTGCCCGCCTCGGCCAGCGCGGTGTTGATCACGATCTCGTCGTCGGCCTGCGGCGCGCGGCCCTCGCGGATCTCCACCAGGTCGCTCTCACCGAGCCAGTTCTGGCCCAGCTGCGGCGGGCCGAACGAGGTGACCACCTTGCCGTTGCTGCCGATCATGCGGGCGCCGTCGGCGGCCACCACGCCCTTGGCGTCGGCGACGCCGGGCACCGCCTTGATGCGCTCGAGCACCGACGCCGGCATCGGGGTGCTCAGCGGCATGCCCTCCGCGGTGGAGACGTCGATCTTCGGCTTCGCCTCGACGCTGACGTCGACCTCGGCGTACGCGTCGGCGAAGACCGCGTCGAAGGACCGCCCGAGCGTGTCGGTGAGCACGAACGCGCCGGAGACGAACATGACGCCGAGCACCACCGCCAGGCCGGACAACAGCAGGCGCAGCTTGCGCGCCAGCAGGCTCTTGAGCGTTGCCCGCAGCATCAGTTGCCCACCTCGACCGGGGCGTCCAGCTTCTTCATCGTGTCCAGCACCGTCTCGGCGGTCGGCTCGATCAGCTCCGAGACGATCTGCCCGTCGGCGAGGAAGACCACCCGGTCGGCGTACGCGGCGGCGGTCGGGTCGTGCGTGACCATGACGATGGTCTGGCCGTGCTCGCGGACCGAGTTGCGCAGGAACTTCAGCACCTCGGCGCCGGAGCGGGAGTCCAGGTTGCCGGTCGGCTCGTCCGCGAAGATCACCTCGGGGCGGGCCACGAGCGCCCGGGCGCACGCCACGCGCTGCTGCTGGCCGCCGGATAGCTGCGCCGGGCGGTGCCCGAGCCGCTCCCGCAGGCCGACCGTGTCGATCACCGTGTCGTACCAGGCCGGGTCGGGCCTACGCCCGGCGATCGACAGGGGCAGCAGGATGTTCTCCTGCGCGGTGAGCGTCGGCAGCAGGTTGAACTGCTGGAAGATGAAGCCCACCTTGTCCCGGCGCAGCTTCGTCAGACCCGCGTCGTTGAGACCGGTCACCGTGGTGTCGCCGATCATCACGGTGCCCTTCGTCACCGTGTCCAGACCGGCGAGGCAGTGCATCAGTGTGGACTTCCCGGAGCCCGACGGCCCCATGATCGCGGTGAACCGGCCGCGTTCGAACTCGGCCGTCACGCCCCGCAGCGCGGCGACCTGCGCCTCGCCGCTGCCGTACACCTT
Organism: Micromonospora sp. Mcm103; assembly: GCF_024519755.1. NCBI lineage: Bacteria > Bacillati > Actinomycetota > Actinomycetes > Micromonosporales > Micromonosporaceae > Micromonospora > Micromonospora sp. Mcm103. Next base: position 23,447 of record NZ_JALJRJ010000034.1, on the reverse strand, counting down.
CCACACATCGTTCGCCCGGGCCGCGGCCTGCTCTCGGCCTACCGTCGCGGTCACGTCATCTACCTCTTCCGTATGGTCGTTCTCATGCCGCACCGCCCCCGCTGGCCGGTGCGGCGGAATCCATCCTCGGGGCCGCGAGGCCGAAAACCCTCCGACCTGGGGTGGAATCCGCGCCGATCTTCCGGTGAGGGTCGCCCCCCATCCGGGCTCAGGGTGACCCCTGACCGGTCGGCGACGCCGACGTTAGGCCCTTACCTGGCGTGATGGTCAACACATCGGCCCCACCGCTGGTCACGGTAGGTGAGCCGTGCCACCTCAGCCGCCGGGACGGACCAGGCCCGTCTCGTACGCCAGCACGACCGCCTGGACCCGGTCGCGCAACCGTAGCTTCGTCAGCACATGGCCGACATGGGTTTTCACAGTCGTCTCGCTGACCGACAGCACCCGGGCGATCTCCGCGTTGGACAGTCCGCGCGCCATGTGGGTGAGCACCTCGCGCTCCCGGTCGGTCAGCGGCGCCAGCGCCCGCGCCGGAGCGGCGGCCGGGTCCGGCAGCACCTGGGCGAAGCGGTCCAGCAGCCGGCGCAGGACGCGCGGGGACATCACCGCGCCCCCGGCGGCCACCGTGCGGATCGCCGCGACGAGGTCCTCGGCCGGCACGTCCTTGGTGAGGAAGCCGCTCGCCCCGGCCCGCAGTGACCCGACGACGTGTTCGTCCTGCTCGAACGTGGTGAGCACGAGCACCCGCACCGGCAGCCGGGCCGACACGATCGCCCGGGTCGCGGCCACCCCGTCCAGGCGCGGCATCCGGACGTCCATCAGCACCACGTCGGGCAGCAGCCGCCGGGACAGGTCCACCGCCTCCGCGCCGTCGCCGGCCTCACCCACCACGTCGAGGTCGTCCTCCGCGCCGAGCACCATCCGGAATCCGGTACGCAGCAGCGGCTGGTCGTCGGCGAGCAGAACCCGCACCGGCCGGGACACGGCGCCCTCGGTCATGCGTCCCCCTCGTCGTCCGGGCGGCGGTCCGGCCGGGGCCCGTCGGCACCGGTACGCGCCCGCGAGCACCCCGGCGTGGAACCGGGCCGCCGCGACCACCGTAGAGGGCGACGGCCGCCCGGTCGCCGATCAGGCCGCCCCGATCCCGCAGGTTGGCCGGGCTCTGCGCGCCCGGCCCGCGCGGGATCGCAAGCGCTCTGCGCGAGATGGTGGGCGGTCTGTGCGCCGGGGCCGCGCGGGATCGCGGGGCCCCACGGTGACCAGGCGCCGCATTAGTCCGAGGGTGACCCGGCACCCGATTCGCCCCGCGGTGACCTGACACGGGACTCGCCCGGCTCGGGGAGCGCCGCGCGCCGGCTCGGCGAGCCCGTCCCGGCCGGTGGTGCGCGCCCCGCACTGATGATCGACTCCACTTCGCCGAGGTGGCTGCATCCCACCCCCCATCGACCCCGCCACCTCCCCGAGGTGGCGCGTCCCGCCCCAGTCGATCCCGCCACCTCCCCGAAGTGGCCCGCATGCCCCCAGGCGGCGGGAAGCGGGCGGTCAGGCGGGGGTGGTTACCCAGCGGGAACGCGGGCGTCTTTGCGTGCTGGTCCTGCGCGGGATCGCCCGCCGATCCGGGGCCGTCCGGCCAGGCGTCAGCCCGGGCACCCTCCGGCGGGAGCGGAGGTCACTCGTCGGCGCCGGGCGCCACCGGGCGGGAGCGGGCGTCCACGAGCGGATCGGGCGCGGCGGCGGCCACCGGGAACGGCGGCGGCGTCCCGCCGTAGCTCGGGCACAGCGCCTGGTGGTTGCACCAGTCGCACAGGCGGCTCGGCCGGGGACGGAAGTCCTGCCGGGCGGTGGCCTGCTCGATCGCCCGCCACAGCGCCACCACGGTGCGCTCGAAGCGCACCAGCTCGTCGGCGTCCGGCGCGTAGTCGCAGACCTCGGCGTCCTTGAGGTAGAGCAGGCGCAGCACCCGCGGCACCACGCCCCGGGTGCGCCACAGCACCAGGGCGTAGAACTTGAGCTGGAACAGCGCCCGCGCCTCGAACGCCTCGCGCGGCGCCCCGCCGGTCTTGTAGTCGACCACCCGCAGCGCGCCGTCCGGCGCGACGTCGAGCCGGTCGAGGTAACCCCGGATGAGCAGCTCGTCGTCCACCACCGCGGAGATCAGCGCCTCGCGCTCGGCGGGCTCCAGCCGGCGCGGGTCCTCCACCGCGAAGTAGCCGTCCAGCAGTGCCGTCGCCGACCGGAGGAACTCCTGCGGCCCGACCGCGTCGCCGTCGGCGAACAGCGTGGCCAGCTCCGGCTCCTCGGTGAGCAGCCGGTCCCACTGCGGGGCGACCAGGTCACCGGCCGACTCCGGGGTGCGCGCGGCGGCGGGCAGGTCGAACAGCCGCTCCAGCACGGCGTGCACGAGCGTGCCCCGGGCCTGCTCGACGGTCGGCCGCTCGGGCAGCCGGTCGATGCTGCGGAACCGGTAGAGCAGCGGGCAGGTCTTGAAGTCGGCCGCCCGCGACGGCGACAACGAGGCCCGCACGGTGACCGGCGCCGCTGCCGCCGTCTGGTCGCCGGGACTGTCGATCATCGGTTCCGCCGTCATGCCCGGAAGGTTAGGGCACGCGTGTGACAGGGCCGGCCTCGCCGCACCGAAGCATGATCGGGATCGTGGCGCCCTCGGTCGTCCACGGCTGCGGGGCTCGCCGAAGCTCAGCTCACGTAGCATCGGGCCGGTGCAGCAGCGGAGCCGAGAACCCCGCCGGCCGGGGCTCAGCCTCGGCCGGGTGCTCGGGGTGCCGCTGCGCGTCGACGCCTCGATGCTGCTGCTCACGGTCGTGGTCACCGTGCTGTACGCGGCGCTGGCCCGCCGCCAGCTCGACCTCGGCCCGCTCGGCGGCTACCTGGTCGGCCTCGGGTTCGTGATCTCGCTGCTCGGCTCCGTGCTGCTGCACGAGCTGGGGCACGCGCTGACCGCCCGCCGGTACGGCATCGGTGTGCGGGGGATCACGCTGGAACTGCTCGGCGGGTACACCGAGATGGACCGCGACGCCCCCAGCCCTCGGGTCGAGCTGCTGATCTCGCTGGCCGGGCCGGCCGTCTCCGCGGTGCTCGGCGCCGGCGCGGTCGCCGCCACCCTCGCCCTGCCCGCCGGCACGCTCGGCCACCAGCTCGCCTTCCAGCTCGCGGTCAGCAACGTGGTGGTGGCGATCTTCAACAGCCTGCCCGGGCTGCCGCTGGACGGCGGCCGGGCACTGCGCGCCGCCGTGTGGGCGCTCACCCGCGACCGGCACCGCGGCACCGAGGTGGCCGGCTGGGTGGGCCGGGCCGTCGCGCTGGGCACGCTGGCGCTGGTCGTGGTGCTCACCATGCGCCGGGCACTGGCCCCGCTGGCCCTGCCGCTGCTCCTGCTCGTCGCGCTGACGCTGTGGCGCGGCGCCGGCCAGTCGATCCGGCTGGCCCGCATCGGCCGCCGGCTGCACCTGGTCGACCTCGCCCGGCTGGCCCGCCCGGTGCTGCCGGTGCCCGCCGGTACCCCGCTGGCCGAGGCGCAGCGCCGCCGCGACGAGGCGGGCACCCCCGACGCGGCGCTCGGCGTGGCCGACTCGGCCGGCCGTACCGTCGCCCTGGTCGACCCGGCGCGCGCCGCCCGCGTACCCCCGGAACGGAGGCCGTGGGTCGCGGTGGACGAGGTGGCCCGCGACCTGGCCGCCGTGCCGGCCCTGCCGCTCGGGACCGACGGCGAGCGGGTGCTGGAGACGGTGCGCACCCACCCGGGCGCGCAGTACGTCGTGACGGCAGGCGAAGATGTGGTCGGCGTGCTGCACATCGCGGATCTCGCCCAGCTCCTGGAACCCGAACGGAAGACGAACACGTGACCGCAGAGATCTCCACCGTCCCGGCGTTGCCCCCGGTGCACCGTGGGCCGTTCCGGCCCGGCGACCGGGTCCAGCTGACCGACCCGAAGGGCCGGATGCACACCGTGACGCTGGAGCCCGGCAAGGAGTTCCACACCCACCGCGGGATCCTCAAGCACGACACCCTGATCGGCCTGCCCGACGGCAGCGTGGTCACCACCGCCGGCGGCGGTACGGCGTTCCTGGCGCTGCGGCCGCTGCTGTCGGACTACGTGCTGTCCATGCCGCGCGGCGCCCAGGTGATCTACCCGAAGGACTCGGCGCAGATCGTCGCCATGGGCGACGTCTTCCCCGGCGCCAAGGTGCTGGAGGCCGGCGCCGGATCCGGCGCGCTGTCCTGCTCGCTGCTGCGGGCCGTCGGCACCGAGGGCGAGCTGCACTCGTTCGAGGTGCGCGACGACTTCGCGCAGATCGCCCGCCGCAACGTCGAGGCGTTCTTCAACGGCCCGCACCCGGCCTGGAACCTGCACGTCGGCGACGTCGCCGACTGCGCCGAGACCGGATTCGACCGGATCATCCTGGACATGCTCACCCCGTGGGAGATGCTCGACATGGTCGAGCGGGCGCTCGTGCCCGGCGGCGTGCTGATCGGCTACGTGGCCACCACCCCGCAGCTGTCCGAGCTGGTCGAGGCGCTGCGCGAGCGCGGCGGCTGGACCGAGCCGCGCGCCTGGGAGTCGCTCGTGCGCGACTGGCACGCCGAGGGGCTCGCGGTCCGCCCGGACCACCGGATGATCGCCCACACCGCGTTCCTGGTGTCCGCGCGCAAGCTCGCCCCCGGGGTCACCGCGCCGCCGCGCCGGCGCAAGCCCAGCAAGGGCGCCGAGGCGTACGCGCAGCGCCGCGACGCCCTGCGCGCGGCCGCCGCGGCCCGCGCGGCGGAGGAGCCGCAGGAGTCCTGACCCCCGCCGCGAGGGCGCGCGCGCACGGGCGGATCATGTGTGCCGGTGGGGACGACACCTGAGCGGGTGGAGACGGTGGCATGAGCGAGCGGATCGGGGCGCGCGTCGGGCGGCGCGCCCGTGCCGGTGACCGGAACCGATGGCGGCGCCGCGGCGCGGGCCGGCGGGAGGCGGCGTGAGCAACCCCGGCTACGGCAACGGCGACCTGCCGGCCGTCTTCCCGGACTGGTCGCCCTACACGGACCTGGAGTCGGCCGCGCGGGCGTACCTGCGCGACCCGGACATCGCGCTGGAGGCGCTCGACGGCGTGCTGCGCGGCGCCTCCGTGCTCGGCTTCACGCTGGAACGCTTCGTCAACGAGGTGAACGGGGTGTGGCAGGAGGTCGTCGTCTGCGACGGCAGCCGGCTGGTGCTCTGGCACGGCGAGGACGTGCCGCCGGGGGAGGGGCCGCCCGGCGCGATGACCTCGTCGCTGCGGGTGGTGCCGCTGTCCACCGTCACCGAGGTCGGCTGCCGGCGGCGGCTCATGCGCGCCGACAACGGCACCGTACGGGTCGACAGCATCGACGTGTACCTGCTGCTCAGCTCGCTGGACGAGGCGCCACCCAGCGACGAGGCGATCGGCGCGCCCCGGCACGACGCGCTGCGCTTCGGCAAGACGCTGGACGACGGCGGGGCCGGGCAGATCGCCCGGCTGGAGGAGTTCGCCCGGCTGGTCGCCTCGGTGGTCGGCCGGCCCCTGCTCTGAGGCGGACGCACGACGGGCCGGGGACGTGTGTCCCCGGCCCGTCGTGTCCGTCTACGGTCAGTCGTCGGCCTCCGGGCCGGCCACCTCCACGCCGTCGCTGCCGCGCACCACGTGGATGCACTCGCCCGGGCACTCCTTCGCCGAGTCGATCACCTCGAGGCGCAGGTGCTCCGGCACGTCCACCCGGGCGCCCGGGGCCTGCCGCAGCTCGCCGTCCGGGCCCTTGACGTACGCCAGGCCGTCGACGTCGAACTCGAAGACCTCCGGCGCGTACTGCACGCAGAGCCCGTCACCGGTGCAGAGGTCCTGATCCACCCAGACCTGCAACTGGTCGGTCGCGACGTCGGTCACGAAGCACCCCCCATGTTCTCCCGTCCCACACTCCGACGGTACCCGAACGCCCGTACCCGCCCCGCGACCAGCCCTTCGCGATCAAGCTTCGGTGACGAGCGCGTTGCTGTGGACCGAATCGGGCTCATAGCGGCTAGTGTTAGGTCAGAACGTTCAAGCCCCCCGGGGAGGTGGGACGTGGCACGCAGCGACGACGCGGACTCGCGCGCCGCACGGTGGGAAAAGGAAGCCCACGATCTCTCCACGCAGGTCGCGTTCCTGCAAGAGGAACTCGCTCTGGTGCGGCGCAAGTTGACCGAAAGCCCCCGACACGTCCGGCAGCTCGAAGAGCGGCTGGCGGCCACCCAGGCACAGTTGGCGCGGCTGACCGAGAACAACGAACGGCTCGTGAGCACCCTCAAGGAGGCTCGCGCGCAGATCGTGACGCTCAAGGAGGAGATCGACCGTCTCGCCCAGCCGCCGAGTGGCTACGGCGTCTTCCTGGCCAAGCACGACGACGGCACGGTGGACGTGTTCACCGGCGGGCGCAAGCTCCGGGTGGCCGTCTCGCCCTCGCTGGAGGTCGACGAGCTGCGCCGTGGCCAGGAGGTCCTGCTCAACGACGCGCTCAACATCGTCGACGCGTTCGGCTACGAGCGGGTCGGCGAGGTGGTGATGCTCAAGGAGATCCTGGCGGGCCCCGAGGGCGCTCCGGGTGACCGGGCGCTCGTGGTCTCGCACTCCGACGAGGAGCGCATCGTGCACCTCGCCGAGACCCTGATCGGCAGTGCGATCCGGGCCGGCGACTCGCTCATGATCGAGCCCCGCTCGGCGTACGCGTACGAGCGGATCCCGAAGAGCGAGGTCGAGGAACTGGTCCTGGAGGAGGTGCCCGACGTCAACTACGAGGACATCGGCGGCCTCCAGGCGCAGATCGAGCAGATCCGCGACGCGGTGGAACTGCCCTTCCTGCACTCCGACCTGTTCCGCGAGCACCAGCTCCGGCCGCCGAAGGGCATCCTGCTCTACGGCCCGCCCGGCTGCGGCAAGACGCTCATCGCCAAGGCGGTGGCTAACTCGCTGGCCAAGAAGATCGCCGAGCGGGAGGGCAAGGAGCGGCACACCAGCTTCTTCCTCAACATCAAGGGCCCTGAGCTGCTCAACAAGTACGTCGGCGAGACCGAGCGGCACATCCGGCTGATCTTCCAGCGGGCGCGGGAGAAGGCCGGCGAGGGCACCCCCGTGATCGTGTTCTTCGACGAGATGGACTCCGTGTTCCGCACCCGCGGCTCCGGCGTCTCCTCCGACGTGGAGAACACCATCGTCCCGCAGCTGCTCAGCGAGATCGACGGCGTCGAGGGCCTGGAGAACGTCATCGTCATCGGCGCCTCCAACCGGGAAGACATGATCGACCCGGCGATCCTGCGCCCCGGCCGGCTCGACGTGAAGATCAAGATCGAGCGGCCGGACGCCGAGGCGGCGAAGGACATCTTCTCCAAGTACATCCTCGCCGGCCTGCCGCTGCACGCCGACGACCTGGCCGAACACGGCGGCGACGCCCAGGCCACCGTCGCGGCGATGATCGACGCGGTGGTCCTGCGGATGTACTCCGAGACCGAGGAGAACCGCTTCCTCGAGGTCACCTACGCCAACGGCGACAAGGAAGTCCTCTACTTCAAGGACTTCAACTCCGGCGCGATGATCCAGAACATCGTCGACCGGGGCAAGAAGATGGCCATCAAGGAGTTCCTCACCTCAGGCCGCAAGGGTCTGCGGCTGCAGCACCTGCTCGACGCCTGCGTCGACGAGTTCCGCGAGAACGAGGACCTGCCCAACACCACCAACCCCGACGACTGGGCGCGCATCTCCGGCAAGAAGGGCGAGCGGATCGTCTACATCCGCACGCTCGTCTCCGGCGGCAAGGGCGCCGAGGCCGGACGGTCCATCGAGACCGCCAGCAACACCGGTCAATACCTGTAGTCCGACCCTCGACGAAGGCCCGTGGCGCGTACGCCACGGGCCTTCGCGCTTACCCGGGGGAAGCCGCCACACCGGACCCGGCGCTGCCGCCACGCCCCCTGCGCGCGTCACGCCGACTACGCTCGACGTGACGGGGACCGGGACGGCGAGCGGGAGCGGGCAGGTCGATGAGCGTTAGACGGATCATGGGCACCGAGGTCGAGTACGGCATCTCCGTGCCCGGTCAGGCCGGAGCCAACCCGATGGTCACCTCCTCCCAGGTGGTGAACGCCTACGGGGCGCGGCCGGAACTCAACCGGGGCGGCCGGGCCCGCTGGGACTACGAGGAGGAGTCGCCACTGCGCGACGCCCGCGGGTTCACCTACTCCGGCGCCGCGTACGACCCGGCCGAGGCGCTCGCCGACGAGGACCTCGGGCTGGCAAACGTCATACTCACCAACGGCGCCCGCCTCTACGTCGACCACGCGCACCCGGAGTACTCCACGCCCGAGGTGACGAACCCCCTCGACGTGGTGCGGTGGGACAAGGCGGGGGAGCGGGTGATGGCCGAGGCGGCCCGCCGCGCCGCGACCATCCCGGGCACCCACCCGATCCACCTGTACAAGAACAACACCGACAACAAGGGCGCCAGCTACGGCGCGCACGAGAACTACCTGATGCGCCGGCAGACGCCGTTCGCCGACATCGTGGCGTACCTGACGCCGTTCTTCGTCACCCGGCAGATCGTCTGCGGCGCCGGGCGGGTCGGCATCGGCCAGGACGGCGGCCAGGCCGGCTTCCAGATCTCCCAGCGGGCCGACTTCTTCGAGGTCGAGGTGGGACTGGAGACGACGCTCAAGCGGCCCATCATCAACACCCGGGACGAGCCGCACGCCGACGCCGACAAGTACCGCCGGCTGCACGTCATCATCGGCGACGCCAACCTCTCCGAGATCTCCACGTTCCTCAAGGTCGGCACCACCTCGCTGATTCTCGCCATGATCGAGGAGAAGGCGCTCGGCGCGGACCTGGGCATCGCCGACCCGGTGGCCGAACTGCGCGCGGTCAGCCACGACCCGTCGCTCAAGCACCTGATGCGGATGCGCGACGGCCGCAAGCTCACCGCGCTGGACGTGCAGTGGGCGTACCTGGAGCGGGTGTCCTCCTTCGTGGACGACCGCTACGGCAAGGACGTCGACGCGCAGACCGCCGACGTGCTGCGCCGCTGGGAGAGCGTGCTGGACCGGCTCGGCCGGGACGCCTTCGAGTGCGCCGACGAGCTGGACTGGGTGGCCAAGCTGCGGCTGCTGGAGGGTTACCGGGAGCGGGAGAAGCTCGCCTGGGGCTCGCACAAGCTGCAACTGGTCGACCTGCAGTACTCCGACGTGCGGCCGGAGAAGGGCCTCTACCACCGGCTGGTGCAGCGCGGCTCGATGAAGACGCTGCTCACCGACGAGCAGACGCGCACCGCGATGACCGAGCCGCCGGAGGACACCCGGGCCTACTTCCGGGGCCGCTGCCTGGACCGGTACGCCTCCGAGGTGGTCGCCGCGAGCTGGGACTCGGTCATCTTCGACGTGGGCCGGGAGTCGCTGGTCCGGGTGCCGATGATGGAGCCCGAGCGGGGCACCCGCGCGCACGTCGGTGAGCTGTTCGACCGCTGCGAGAGCGCCAAGGATCTGCTGGAGACGCTCACCGGCGGGTGACCCCGATGCCGGAAGGCCCGCCGGGTGCCGGAAACGGGCACGCGACGGGCCTTTCGTCGCTCCCGCGAGGTAAGTTGATCGCAGGCGATCGTGGAGGAGGCACCACCATGGCTACGCAAGAGGGTGGGCAGACCCAGTCCGGCAAGTCCCGCGAGGAGGTCGAGGAGGTCACCGCTGAGGCCAACCCCGAGGTGGCCGAGCGGCACGCCGAGATCACCGAGGACGTGGACGACCTGCTCGACGAGATCGACTCCGTCCTGGAGGAGAACGCCGAGGAGTTCGTGAGGGGCTACGTACAAAAGGGCGGTCAATAGGGCATATGTCCGTTTCGTCCGTAGGGCGACGGGCGGGCCGTCAACCGCCGGCACCACGATGATCGCGCCGGACGGGTGCGCGGGATAATCTGCTTCAACTGCAACGGTGGTCTTGGCCGGTCCCGGGACAGTCCCGTGGGGCCGGCCGGGGCGATCACGTACCTGAGAGGAACCACGTGGCAGCGGGTTTTGATCCATCCGGGCGTCTTCCAGATGTGTTCACCAACGCGGGGACGTCCTCCTTCACAGCGTTCCTGAGCAAGGTGGCCCCCGAGATGCTGCCCGGCCGTCGGCCGCTGCCGCCCGGCATGGCCGCCGACATGGCGCCGCACGCGACCACCATCGTGGCGATCTCGGCCGCCGGTGGTGTGGTCATGGCCGGCGACCGGCGCGCCACGATGGGCAACCTGATCGCCCAGCGCGACATCGAGAAGGTGCACCCGGCCGACGCGTACTCGCTCGTCGGCATCGCGGGCACCGCCGGCATCGGCATCGAGCTGATGCGACTGTTCCAGGTGGAGCTGGAGCACTACGAGAAGATCGAGGGCGCGATGCTCTCGCTCGACGGCAAGGCCAACCGGCTGGCGTCGATGATCCGCGGCAACCTGGGCGCGGCCATGCAGGGCCTCGCGGTGGTCCCGCTGTTCGCCGGCTTCGACCTGGCCGCGAGCGACCCGGCGCGGGCCGGGCGGATCTTCAGCTTCGACGTGACCGGTGGCCCGTACGAGGAGACCGGTTACGACGCGATCGGCTCCGGTTCGCTGTTCGCCAAGTCCGCGCTGAAGAAGCGGTTCCGGGCCGGCCTGTCGGTCGAGGACGCGACGCGGCTGGCGGTCGAGGCGCTCTACGACGCGGCGGACGACGACACCGCCACCGGCGGCCCCGACCTGACCCGGCGGATCTACCCGGTCGTGATGACCGCTACCGCCGAGGGCACCCACCGGCTCACCGACGCCGAGACGGCGGCGATCGCGGAGAGCGTGGTGTCCGGCCGGATGGAGAACCCCGGCGGCTGATGCCGCCCCGCACCGTCCACCGAGTCAGCAGTCCCGCAGAAGGAGAACCGCCGCCGTGGCCATGCAGTTCTACGCCTCGCCCGAGCAGATCATGCGCGACCGCTCCGAGCTGGCCCGCAAGGGCATCGCCCGGGGCCGCAGCGCGGTGGTCCTGAGCTACGCGGGCGGGGTGCTCTTCGTCGCCGAGAACCTGTCCAGCACGCTGCACAAGGTCAGCGAGATCTACGACCGGATCGGCTTCGCCGCTGTCGGCCGGTACAACGAGTTCGAGAACCTGCGCCGCGCGGGCGTGCGGATGGCCGACCTCAACGGGCTCAGCTACGACCGCCGCGACGTGACCGGCCTGGCCCTGGCGAACGCGTACGCGCAGACGCTCGGCGCGATCTTCACCGAGCAGTCGAAGCCGTTCGAGGTGGAGATCTGCGTGGCCGAGGTGGGCGCCAGCGCCGAGGACGACTCCCTCTACCGGGTGACCTACGACGGCTCGGTGAACGACGAGCCGGGCCGGATGGCGATGGGTGGCCAGGCCGAGGCGATCAGCGGGGTGCTGAAGAACGAGCACCGGCCGGAGATGTCGCTGTCGGAGGCGGTCCGCGCCGCCATGAAGGCGCTGAGCAGCGTCGGCGGCGAGGGTGGTGCGGCCCGCACGATCGCCGCGAACCAGCTCGAGGTGGCGGTCCTGGACCGGCGCCGGGTGGGGCGTACGTTCCGGCGGATCACCGGCGCGGCGCTGACCGCGCTGCTGAACGGCGAGGCCGAGGGGGACGTCGCGCCGGCGCCGGGCCGGGCGAAGACGCCGACGGTGCCGACGGAGGAGGCGAAGAAGCCGACCACGTCGGCGGGTTCGGCCGATCTGGAGGGCAACGCGGAGGACAAGCCCGCCGAGTGAGATCCGCGCTCGCGGACCCCGCCACCTCGCCGAGGTGGCGGGGTCTTTCGTGTACGGAGCCCGCCACCTCCCCGATCCGGTGGGGGAGATCGCAAGCGGCGAGCGTCGGCGCTGCCCATCGGAGGCTCCGGGCGGCTAGTGTCTCATCATGGAGCGGCGAATCTTCGGCCTCGAAACCGAGTACGGCGTCACCTGCACCTATCGCGGGCAACGCCGACTGTCCCCCGACGAGGTCGCGCGGTACCTGTTCCGGCGGGTGGTGTCGTGGGGCCGGTCGAGCAACGTGTTCCTCCGCAACGGCGCCCGCCTCTATCTCGACGTCGGTTCGCACCCGGAGTACGCGACTCCGGAGTGCGACTCGGTGACCGACCTGGTGGCACACGACCGGGCCGGTGAGCGGATCCTGGAGGGGCTGCTCGTCGACGCGGAGAAGCGGCTGCACGACGAGGGCATCGCGGGCGAGATCTACCTGTTCAAGAACAACACCGACTCGGCCGGCAACTCGTACGGCTGCCACGAGAACTACCTGGTGTCCCGGCACGGCGAGTTCGGCCGGCTGGCCGACGTGCTCATCCCGTTCCTGGTCACCCGGCAGTTGATCTGCGGTGCGGGCAAGGTGCTGCAGACGCCGCGCGGCGCGGTCTACTGCCTGTCCCAGCGGGCCGAGCACATCTGGGAGGGCGTCTCGTCGGCGACGACCCGCAGCCGGCCGATCATCAACACCCGGGACGAGCCGCACGCGGACGCGGAGCGCTACCGCCGGCTGCACGTGATCGTCGGCGACTCGAACATGAACGAGGTCACCACGCTGCTGAAGGTCGGCACCGCCGACATCGTGCTGCGGATGATCGAGGCCGGCGTGGTGATGCGCGACCTGACGCTGGAGAACCCGATCCGGGCCATCCGCGAGGTGTCGCACGACATCACCGGCCGGCGCAAGGTGCGGCTGGCCTCCGGCAAGGAGGTCTCGGCGCTCGAGATCCAGCAGGAATACCTGGCCAAGGCGACGGAGTTCGTGGAGCGCCGGGGCGGCGACCAGACCGCGAAGCGAGTGGTCGACCTGTGGGGCCGGGTGCTGCGCGCGGTCGAGACCGGCGACCTGGACCCGGTGGCCCGGGAGATCGACTGGGTCACCAAGCTGAAGCTGATCGAGCGCTACCAGCGCAAGCACGACCTGCCGCTGTCGCACCCGCGGGTGGCGCAGATGGACCTGGCCTACCACGACCTGCGGCGCGGGCGCGGCCTGTACGGGCTGCTGGAGCGCCGCCGCGAGGTGGACCGGGTGGCGACCGACCCGGAGATCTTCGAGGCGAAGGAGACGCCGCCGCAGACGACCCGGGCGCGGCTGCGCGGCGAGTTCATCCGGCACGCGCAGGAGAAGCGGCGCGACTTCACCGTGGACTGGGTGCACCTGAAGCTGAACGACCAGGCGCAGCGCACGGTGCTGTGCAAGGACCCGTTCCGGGCCTACGACGAGCGGGTCGAACGGCTGATCGCCAGCATGTGATCGTGCGGGCGGCCGGTGCCCGGCACCGGCCGCCCGTCCACGGGTACGCTGGCGTCGCGATGAACACTTCCGAATCCGCCGGTGGGCCCGGCCGCGAGACGTCCTCCGACCGTGACGGCACCGAGAAGCTCAACTGGATCGACCGCCGGCGGGAGAAGATCCGCGCCGAGATCGAACGCAACAGGCGCGGCGACTACACGGTGCCGACGTGGGTGCTGGCGGTGGCGCTGGCGCTGATCGTGGGCGCCTGGCTCGGGCTGATCCTCTTCCTCGGCTGAGCGCCGCGCCGGTCAGCCGAGTCCGCGACGCCGGCCGCGCCTGTCCCGCGACGCCGGCCACCGCGGTCCGGTAGCGGGCCGCGCCGGTCAGTTCAGCAGGCCCGCCGCGTACCGGCCGGCGGCGGCCGCGGCCAGGAAGTAGGCGTGGTCGGCGTTCAGGCCCCGGCCCATCGTGGACAGGCCTACCGGACTTGCCCGCAGCGCCGCGTCCAGGCCGTCCGTCGGCACGGTGACGATCCGGTGCCGGTCGGCCAGCGGCGTCAGCGCGGCGGCGACCTCCGCGGCCAGGCCGGGGTCGAGACCATCCGGCACGACCAGCTCCGCGGGGGCCAGCGCCACCCGGCCGTACGCGGTCAGGCTGTGGTGGGAGACGCCACGGTGCCGGGGCCGGGCGTCGGCGTCGGAGATGCGCAGCGAGCCGACCGGGCGTCCGCCCAGCGTGGCGATCGCGTTCACCGCCTCGCCGACGGCGACGCCGGAGAAGCCCCACCGGGTGCCGGTGCCGAGGTTGCCCGGCCCCTGGGCGACGATCGTCAGGTCGGCGTCGAGCACGTGCCGGGCGGCGAGCAGGCCGCTGTGCAGCGTGCTCGCCTCCAGGTCGCCGCCGAACGCCTGGCCCACGCTCACCGTCCCCACGAGGTGCCCGGCCAGCCCGGCCAGGGTGCGGGAGAACCAGGCCGGCAGCGCCCCGCCGTCGGTCAGCACGTACGCGACCCGGGCGTCGGGCGCGTCGGCGCGTACCCCGGCCAGGATCGCCGGCAGCGCGGAGTGCAGGTCGGCGGTGACCACCGGCATGCCGCCGACGGTGTCGGCGGCGGCGAGCCGGTCGTGGTGCGGTGACGCTTCCTCGTCCACGCCGAGCAGGATCGGTTGCAGTGGCGTGTAGCGGGCCTTGACCAGGTGTCCGGCGTCGCGGCTGTCGCCGGCCTGCGGCGGGTCCGGGGGCAGCCGGTCGGGCAGCGCGACGACCAGCGCGTAGCCGCCGGTGCCGAGGCCCATCAGCAGCGCCCCGGCGTTGAGCAGCACCCGGTCGCCGGGTTCCGGCTCGCCGACCAGGGCCGGGTAGGCCAGGGCGCGCATCCTGGTGCCGTCGGGCAGGTCGACGTCGAGTTCGACGGCGCCGGTCCACCGTCGCCGTACCGTCGTCACCGTGCCGGACCGCCATCGCACCATGCGGTGCACGGTATCGGCCGCCACCGGGACGGGCGCCGGGCGGGTCAGGCGTCCGGGTCGTCGACCGGGCGGCCCGCCTCGTCCTGGGTGGTGCGGGCAGTCCGGCCGGCCGAGCGGGACCGGGTGGGGTCGAGGAAGACGTACGCGATCTCCGGGAAGTGCCCGGTGAGCCGGCGTTCGGCCTCGTCGGCCGCGGCCTCGATGTCGGCGCCGGTGGCGTCGTCGCGGAAGTCGACCTTGGCGGCGACGAGGATGTCGTCCGGGCCGAGGAACATGGTCATCAGCGTGTCGACCCGGTCCACCGTCGGCACGTCGGCCAGTTCCCGTTCGATGCGCCGGTGCAGCCGGTCCGACACCGAGCGGCCCACAAGCAGCGAGATGTTGCTGCGCGCCAGGACGGCGGCGACCACGAGCAGCAGCACGCCGATGAGGATCGAGGCGATGCCGTCGTACAACTCGTCGCCGGTCAGGTGCGACAGGGTGAGCCCGCCGGCGGCGATCAGCAGGCCGATCAGCGCGGCGCTGTCCTCCAGGAAGACCGCCTTGACGGTGGTGTCGGCGGTCAGGCGCAGGTAGCGGCGCGGGGTGGTGCCCCAGCGGCGGGACTCGCCGCGCACCTGCCGGACCGCCCGGGCCAGCGACACCGACTCGATCGCGAAGGAGACCGCCAGCACCACGTACGCGACGAGGTATTCGCCGCTGTGCTCGTGCACCAGGATGGTGGTGACGCCGTGCGTGATGGCGAAGCCCGCCCCGGCGACGAAGGTGAACAGCGCGGCGAGGAACGCCCAGACGTAGCTCTCCTTGCCGTACCCGAAGGGGTGCCGGGTGTCGGCGGGCCGCGCGCCGCGGCGCAGTGCCAGGTAGAGCAGTACCTCGGTGGTGGTGTCGGCGAGCGAGTGGGCGGCCTCGGAGAGCATCGCCGCCGAGCCGGAGATCAGGCCCGCGACCAGCTTGGCGACGGCGATGGCGAGGTTCGCCGCGCCGGCCACCACGACGGTGCCGACGCTCTCGGTCTTGACCTCCGGTTCCGCCATGCGATCACCCTATGACCGGTCGATGTCCGCCGCCGGGCGGGAAGACCCCCGCGCCGCGCCGCGCGGGTGCCCGCGCCCGACGTGCGGGCTGCTAGCGTTTGGGCCGTGTCCCGGACCCGTACCGAACGCCTGGTCAACCTGGTGATCTGCCTGCTGTCGACGCGACGCTTCCTGACCGCCGCGCAGATCGCCGCGACCGTGCCCGGCTACGAGCACGACCCGGACGACGCCAAGGACCACGAGGCGTTCCAGCGCAAGTTCGAGCGCGACAAGGCCGAGCTGCGTGAGCTGGGGGTGCCGCTGGAGACCGGCACGGCGAGCGTCTTCGACGCCGAGCCGGGTTACCGGATCGCGCCGCGCGCGTACGCGTTGCCCGACATCCCGCTCGAACCGGACGAGGCCGCCGCGGTGGGCATCGCCGCTCGGCTGTGGCAGCACGCCGGCCTGGCCGCTGCCGCGTCGTCCGGGCTGGCGAAGCTGCGCGCCGCCGGCATCGACGTCGACCCGCAGGCCACGCTGGGCCTGGAGCCGATGGTGACTGTCGACCCGGCGTTCGCGCCGCTCACCGCCGCCGCGCGGGACCGCCGCGAGGTGAGCTTCGACTACCGGGTGCCGGACCGGGACGCGCCCACCCGCCGCCGGGTGCAGCCGTGGGGCGTGGTGTGCTGGCGCGGCCGGTGGTACGTGGTCGGCCACGACCTGGACCGCGCGGCGACCCGCTGCTTCCGGCTGTCCCGGGTGGTCGGCACGGTCCGGGCGACCGGCGAGCCGGGCGCCTACGAGCCGCCCGCCGGTGTCGACCTGATCAGCCACGTGGCCCGCTGGTCCGGGCCGGTGGAGCGCACCGGCCGGGCCACCGTGCTGGCCACACCGGGGCGCGCCGCCGGGCTGCGCCGCTGGGCGGTGGAGTGCCAGGCCGGTCCGGACGGCGACCGGCTGGTGCTGCCGTACGCCGACGCCGACTACCTGGCCGGTCAGATCGTCGGGTACGGCCCGGACGTCCGCGTGCTGGAGCCACCGGAGGTGCGGGAGGCGGTCATCCAGCGCCTCAAGGAGGTCGCCGCCCGCCACGACGAGCTGGCAGTGACCGGGGGTGCCCGGTGACCCGCCCGGCGGCCCGCGCGGGCCGTGCCTCCGCCGACCGGCTGGCGCGGCTGCTCAACCTGGTGCCCTACCTGCTGGCCCGGCCCGGCATCGAGATCGCCGAGGCGGCGCACGACCTCGGCGTGACCGAGAAGCAGCTCCGGGAGGACCTGGAACTGCTCTGGGTGTGCGGGCTGCCCGGCTACGGCCCCGGTGACCTGATCGACATGGCGTTCGACGGCGACCGGGTGACGATCACCTACGACGCCGGTATCGACCGGCCGCTGCGGCTCACCCCGGACGAGGCCCTGGCGCTGGTGGTGGCGCTGCGGATGATCGCCGAGACGCCGGGCGTGGCCAACCGGGAGGCGGTCGAGCGGGCACTCGCCAAGATCGAGAACGCCGCCGGTGACCTGGCCGGAGCGCCGGTCGAGGTCCGTCTGCCAGGTGACAGCGCCCGGGTACGCGAGCTGCGCGCCGCCGTCGAGCGTGGCCGGGCGCTGCGGATCACCTACTACACGGCGGCCCGGGACGAGACCACCGAACGCACCATCGACCCGCTGCGGATGCTGATGGTCGGCGGCCGGGCGTACGTGGAGGCGTGGTGCCGCCGCGCCGAGGCGGTGCGGCTGTTCCGGGCGGACCGGATCGACGCGGTGACCGAGCTGCCGGAGCAGGCGGTCGTGCCGCCGCAGGCCCGCCCGCACGATCTGAGCGACGGGGTGTTCCGCCCGTCGGCCGACCTGCCGCTGATCACGCTGCGGATCGGCCGGGGCGAGCGGTGGATCACCGAATACTATCCGTGCGAGCGGGTCGAGGCCGACGGCGAGCAGTGGGTGGTGTCGCTGCGCGTCACCGACCTCGGGTGGGCCCGGCGGTTCGTGCTCGGGCTCGGCCCGGAGGTGACCGTGGTGGCCCCGGCCGAGCTGGCCGAGCAGGTACGCGCCCAGGCCGTGGCCGCGCTCGACGCGTACGCCACCCCGGCCGGCAGCGCCGACCCGGCGGCGGCCGGCGTCACCCGATAGGCTGACCGCCGTGGTGACGTGGATCGTGCTCGGGGTCGTGGTGTTCGCGCTGGTCGTACTGGCCCTGGCGATCCGTCCGGTGGTGAGCCGCCTGCCTGGGCTGCGCCGTTCCGCGCTGGCGTTGCAGCGCCGGGCGGGCGAGGCGGAGTCGCTGCGGTCGGCCGCCGAGCAGTTGCAGGCGCGGGCCGAGTCGCTCCAGGAGCGGGCGGCGCTCGCGCAGGAGCGGATCACGTTGATCAAGGCCAAGCGCGGCGACTGATCGACGGCTGTCGGCCCGGTGAGCGTCGTCTGCGCGTTCCCGGGTGGTTACGCGCAGGAATGCGCGGACCTGGACGGTTGACGGGACACTTCGGGTTGGTCGAAACTTCACCGATCGGGCCCGCACCGGCAGGCCCGCGGGGGTGGCAAGCCGCTGCGACACACGTACGATGGGCGACGACCCACCCCTCACCGACACAGAGCGACTGGAGCTTCCCATGGGTGCCCTCAAGCCGTGGCACATCGCCGTACTCGTGGTCGTGCTGATCCTGCTGTTCGGCGCGAAGCGGCTCCCCGACGCGGCCCGCTCGCTGGGCCGCTCGCTGCGGATCATCAAGGCCGAGACCAAGAGCCTGCACGACGACGACCGCGATCTCGCCGAGAAGGCCGACGCGCAGGCCGGCTACCAGCCGCTCCAGCCGCAGCAGCCCGTGCAGGGGCAGCCGTACGCCCAGCAGCAGTACACGCAGCAGCCGTACGCGCCGCAGCCGCAGCAGCCCGTGGCCCCGCCGGCCGACCCGGTGCAGCGCGTCCGCGAGAACTGATCCGAGAGGGCCTCAATCACCGTGGCCTTCGGGTTGAAGAAGCGCGGCCCGAGCAACTTCGCGCGGGCCGCCGACGGCTCGATGACGCTCATCGAGCACATCCGTGAGCTGCGTAACCGGCTGTTCCGGGCGTCGCTGGCGATCCTGGTCGGCTTCGGCTTCGGCATCTGGCTGGCCGAGCCGGTCCGGGTGCTGCTGTCGAAGCCCTACTGCGACCTGCCGCAGTCGTTCGACCCGGCGACCGGCAAGTGCAAGTTCGTGCAGCTCGGTGTCGCCGACGTCTTCCTGCTGAACCTCAAGATCGGCCTCTGGGTGGGCCTGATCATCGCCGCGCCGATCTGGCTCTACCAGCTCTGGGCGTTCATCGCACCCGGCCTGCACCGCCACGAGCGGCGGTACGCGTACGTCTTCACCGCCCTGGCGGCCCCGCTGTTCGCGGCCGGCGCGGTGCTGGCGTTCTTCGTCACCACCAAGGGGCTCGAGTTCCTGCTCGACGTCTCCGGCGACGACATCGCGACCAATCTCGAGGTGACCCGCTACATATCGTTCGTCACGAACCTGATCCTGCTGTTCGGTGTGGCGTTCGAGTTCCCGCTGATCGTGCTGATGCTCAACTTCGTCGGCCTGGCCAGCGCCAAGCGACTGCTGAGCTGGTGGCGGGTGGCGGTGTTCGTGTTCTTCGCGTTCTCCGCCGTGGTGACGCCGACGCCCGACCCGTTCGGCATGACCGCGCTGGCGATCTGCCTCTGCGCGCTCTACTTCGCCGCGGTGGGGGTGGCGTTCCTCAACGACAGGCGGCGCGGCCGCGGCCGTGAGGCCTACGCCGGCATCGCCGACGACGAGGTGTCACCGCTGGACCTGTCGGACGAGCCGGTGCCCACCGGCGGCCGGATCGCGGCGTCCGAGCCGATCGGCGCACCCGAGCCGATCGTCGCCCCGAAGCCGATCGAGCGCCGCTACGACGACATGACCTGACCGACCCCGCTCACCGCCGGACGCCGTCCCCACCTCACGGGGACGGCGTCCGCGTCTCCCCGGCAGCCTTTCCGAGCCCTCCCGGCGCGCCCCACCCCATCCCACGTCGATCTTGGACTTTGTGCCCGCCCAGTGCCCGATATCCACTCTTTGCCCGGGCCGAAACTGCAAGATCGCCGGGGCGGGGCGGGGCGGGGCGGGGCGGGGCGGGGCGGGGCGGGGCGGGGCGGTCAGGTGAGGCGGCGGGCTGCTGTGGGGTGGGGTGGGGGGACGGAATCCGGGTGCAGGATGGCGGCTATGGTCTCGGCGCCGTCGACCAGGCGCGGCCCGGCGCGCACGATCAGCCCGTCCGCGTCCAGCGCCCACACCTGCGCGTCCGGGAAGTGACCGGCCACCGCGGCGGCCTGCTCGGCCGCGCCGCCGAGACGGAACCCGCAGGGCGCCACCAGCACCACCTCGGGACGGGCGGACCGTAGCGCCGCCCAGGTGGTGGGCGTGGACCGGGCGCCGCGATGGGTGGCGACCGGCTCGCCGCCGGCGACGTCGACCAGGTCGGGGATCCAGTGCCCGGCGCCGAACGGCGGGTCGACCCACTCGACCACCGCGACCCGTGGCCGGGGCCGGCCCGCCACCGCCGCGCGGACCGCCGCGAGCCGGGCCCGCAGACCGTCGACGAGGGCCTCCGCGCGTTCCGGCACCCGGGCCGCCGTGCCGACCGCGCGGATCGACGCCAGCACGTCGTCGAGGGTGTACGGGTCGAGTGACAGCACGTCGGCCCGGCACCCCAGGTGGTCCACGGCGTCGGCGACCCGGCCCGAGGGCAGCGCGCAGACGCGGCACAGGTCCTGGGTGAGGATCAGGTCCGGGTCCAGCCCGGCCAGCGCACCGGCGTGCAGCGTGTAGAGGTCGGCGCCGGCCGCCACCTGCGCCCGGACGTACGCGTCGATGTCGCCGGGACTCATGCCGCGGGTGTCCCGGCCGCCGACGACCACTGTGGTGCCCGACCGGTACGACGCGGGCACCTCGCACTCGAACGTGACGCCGACCAGGTCGTCGCCGAGGCCGAGCGCGTACACGATCTCGGTGGCGGAGGGGAGCAGGGAGACCAGGCGCATGCCCGCCATCATGCCCCGCGCGCGGACCACCGCCGGCCGGGGCCGGACTTCGGTCGCCCTCGGGCCTTGCCGGGACGCCGTACGCGCTTAGACTCTGCTGACTCCGCCGAGCCCCCCGGGCGGTGTGCCGGGGTGCGTCGGCGCCCCGTTCCGGTCAGCCCGTCTGACCTGTGCACCGGAGAACCCGATGAAGAGCCGTACCGCCGCCGTCCTGACCGTCCTCTGCGCGGCCACCGCGCTCACCGCCTGCGGTGACGACGAGCCCGCGCCGAAGGGCCAGCAGGTGCCGGTGACCGCCACCGACACCAGCTGCGAGGTCACCACCACGCTGTTCACCCCGGGCACCGTCACCTTCACCGTGACCAACCGGGGTCAGCAGGCCACCGGGGTCTACGTCTACGGCCGGGAGGGCGACGCCTTCACCAAGGTGATCGCCGAGGTCGCGGACGTGCCGGCGGGCCGCACCGGTGACCTGCGCGCGTCGCTGCAGACCGGCACGTACGAGGTGGCCTGCAAGCCGGGCCGGCAGGGCGACGGCGTGCGTACGAAGATCACGGTGTCGGACGACGGCAACCTGGCCAGCGCCGCGGCCGAGGTGGCCTACGACCGGTCGGTGACGATCGAGCTGACCGACGACGCGATGACCGGTGTGGACGCCCTGATCGCGGAGCCGGGCGAGAAGCTCGCGTTCAAGGTGACGAACAAGACCGCCGGGGCCCGGACGCTGTACGTGCTCAACCCCGACGGCAAGCGGGTCGCCGAGATGAAGGCCGAGGCCAACGGCACCGCCGAGACGGTGGTGACGCTTGGTGCGGCGGGGGACTGGTCGCTGAAGGTCAAGGGCGACGGCGTGCCGTCGGTGAGCAAGCGGCTGGTGGTGCGCTGAGGCGGCCGCGAAAACCGTCGATCCGGGTGCATCCACCGGGGAGGGTCGGGGCGAAGCAATGGTCGTGACGACAGTCACGGACCTGGTCGCTTCGACGAAAGGCTCCCCGATGAACATCGCTCGTCTCGCCGCCCGGCTGGCCGTGGGCGCCACCGCGGCGGCGGTGGCCACCACCGCCGTCGCCGTGCCCGCCCAGGCCGGCACCAAGCAGCCGGGTACGCGGTCGCTGGCCGCCGTGCTCACCGCCGACAAGAGTGGCTTCGACCGCAACTCGCGGGACTTCGACGTCCTCACCAAGGCGGTCCTGACGGTGCTGCAGGCCAAGCCGGACTCGCCGGTGAAGGTGCTCACCGACGGCACCGTCGCGCTGACCGCGTTCGTGCCGAACGACTACGCGTTCCGCGAGCTGGTGCGGGACATCACCGCCGCGAAGAAGCTGCCCGGCGAGAAGGCCGCGTTCGACGCGGTCGCCGGCCTGGGCGTGGACACCGTGGAGGACGTCCTGCTCTACCACGTCGTGCCCGGCGCGACGATCGACCGGAAGGCGGCGCTGAAGGCCGACGGCGCGGACCTGACCACCGCGCTCGGCGCCACCGTCGAGGTGGACGTGAAGCGCTGCTGGTACGGCCGCGAGGTGCGCCTGGTCGACGCCGACACCAGCGACCGCAACGCGAAGGTGGTGCGGTACGACATCAACAAGGGCAACAAGCAGATCGCGCACGCGGTGGACCGGGTGCTGCGCCCGATCGACCTCCCCTGAACCACCCCCGCCACGGCGCCCGGCACCCCCTGCCGGGCGCCGTCGGCGTGTGCCGCCCACCCGCCGTGTGACCTGGGTCTGGTGGGCGGCGCGAGCTGTGCCGTACGGTGCTCGCCGTGACCGCGCACGATCATGTCCTGCCCGGCCCCGTCGCCGTGCTCGCCAACCCGACCGCGGGCCGGGGGCGGCACCGCGGTCTGCTGCCCGGGATCCTGGAGCGCCTCGCCGGAGCGGGCCGCCCGGTCGAGCTGCTGCGCGCGCGTACCCCCGAGGAGGCGGAGGCGGCGTGCCACGCCGCGGTCGCCGGCGGCGCCGGGGCGCTCGTCGCAGTGGGCGGCGACGGCACCGTGCACCGGGCGATGCAGGCGGTCGCCGGCACCGATGTGCCGTTCGGGCCGGTCCCGGCGGGCACCGGCAACGACTTCGCGGTGGAGACCGGCTTCCCGGCCGACCCGGCGGCCGCGGTCGAGGTGATCACCGCGGCGCTCGCCGCCGGCCGCTCCCGGCCGGTGGATCTGGCGCGGCTGTCCCGGCCCGGTGAGGCCGGCCGCTGGTTCGGCGCGGTGCTCGCGGCCGGCTTCGACGCGATCGTCAACGAACGCGCGAACCGGATGCGCTGGCCGCGCGGCCCGCGCCGGTACGACCTGGCGATCGTGGTGGAGCTGGCCCGGCTGCGGCCGCGCCGCTACCGGCTGGTCCTCGACGGGGTGGCGCAGGAGGTCGACGCGGTGCTCGTCGCGGTGGGGAACACGGCCAGCTACGGCGGGGGCATGCGGATCTGCCCGGACGCGGACCCGCACGACGGCCTGCTGGACGTGGTGGTGGGCGGCCGGTTCGACAGGCGCACGCTGATGCGGGTCAAGCCGCAGATCTACCAGGGCACCCACGTCACGCACCCGCTGGCGCGCGTCTACCGGGCGCGGACGGTGGAGCTGGCCGCCGAGGGCATCACCACGTACGCCGACGGGGAACGCTCCCTCGACCTGCCGGTGACCGTCACCGCCGCGCCGGCGGCGCTGCGGCTGCTGCGCTGACCCCCGCC
>NZ_JALJRJ010000033.1:0-54755 GCF_024519755.1 Micromonospora sp. Mcm103 | reverse complement strand
CCGGTGGCGGCGGGGGCGGGGGTACGGGCGGACCCGGCGGCGGTACCGGCGGCCCGGGGACCGGCGGCACCGGGCCGGGCGTCGGCGTCGGCGGGGTGGGCGCGGGCGGCGCGGGCAGGGGCGGCGTGGGCCGCAGCGGCGGCTCCGGCTCGGGTACCGGCGGCGCCGGTGACGGCGGCGTCGGACCCGGAACCGGGGTCGGCGCCGGCTCGGGTTCCGGTCCGTTCGGCGCCGGGGGTTGCGCGGGCTCCGGCGGCTGGACCGGCTCCGGCGGTTCCGGGTTCACCGGCCCGGCCCGGTAGACGGTGGCGGCGGCGGGCGGCGCGGCCACCACGGAGGCGGCGACCTCCTCGGCCGAGACGCGGCTCAGGCCGGGCACCGACGCGCTGGCCCGGGCGGGCGCGGATCCGGCCTGCTCGGCGGCCGTGGACGCGCCGGTGAGCGGGGCCGGGCGGTCGACGGCGGAGGCCGGTGCCGCGCTCGGCGGAGAGTCGACCGAACCGGCTGTCGGGGACGGGGAGTCGTCGGTCCCGTCCGCCTGCACGGCCGGTGCGGTGTCGCGCTCCGGTACGGCGTCGGCAGGTGCTGCCGCGTCCGCGGTTGCGACGGGCGGCGTGGGCACGCGTGCGGAACCGGAGACGCGGGGTGCCGGGATGGCGGCCGGAGCACTGCCGGGCGTACCCGGGGAGGCGTCGCCGTCGGCCTCCGCGGCGGCGGGCGTGGGTGCCGTGCCGGCCGCGGGCTGGGACGTCGCCTGGCGTTCGGCCACCGCGAAGGCGGACCAACTGGACGGCGGCACGGTGGCCCCGGGCAGACGCCGGTCCAGCGGTGGTGGGGTCTCCGCCGGGGTGCCCGCCCGGTACGTCGTCGGGCCGGCCTGCGGAAGTGGCTGCTCGTCACCGGCGGGCGGCGGCACGGCCGAACCGGCGACCGACACCCGCGCCCGCGCGACGGCTACCGGCCCGGGTGAGGCCGAACCGTTGTCGTCGCCGGCCGGGTCGGCGGGGCCGGGCGTCGGTCCCGGGTGGACCTTCTCCGCCGGAACGTCCTGCTCGCCCATCTCGCCCCTCCGCACCCACGCTCGCCTCCGGCCGTGGCGCCGACCGGAAGTGCCTGGATCTCACCGTGCCACATTCCGGCCCGGGAGCACAGCCGGAGTGGCGGTTGGGTCAGTCGGCGCTGCTGCTCGGGCTGGCGGAGCCGCTGCCGGACGTGCTGCTCGACGGGGCGACGCTGCTTCTCGACGGGGCGACACTGCTGCTGCTCGGCGCGGCGCTGCTGGTGTCCGGCTCGGCGCTCGCGCTCTGGCTCGGCTCCGGCTCGGGCTCCGCGGTCTGGCTGGGCGGCGGCGAGCTGGGCGCCGGGCTGGACGTCGTCGGCTTCGGCGTCGGCGTGGTGGGCTTCGGCGTGGTCGGCGTCGGCTTGGGCGTGGTCGACGGCTTCGGGGTGGCCGACGGCTTCGGCGACGTCGACGGCTTCGGCGTGGCCGGCACCGTGGGCGGCGGGGCGGGCGTGGCCGGGGCGGGGACCGCTCCGATCACCCGGGTCGCGGCGTAGAGCCGGGACCAGCGGACCACCGAGATCTTGACGACGTCGCCGGTCCGCGGCGCCTCCACCATCTTGCCGTTGCCGATGTACATGGCGACGTGGTGGACGCTGGTCCAGCTGCTGCCCGAGGCGAAGAACAGCAGGTCACCGGGGAGCAGGGCGGTCGGCGAGACGGTGCGGGACCGGGTCGCGAAGTACTGGTCCTTCGCGACGCGGGGCAGGCCCCGGTAGCCGGCCGCCTGATAGGAGGCGAGCATCAGGCCGGAGCAGTCGAACCGGTCCGGGCCCTCGGCCGCCCACAGGTAGGGGTCACCGAGCTGGGCGAGGGCGTACCGCACGGCGGCGAGCGCCTTCGGGTCCGCCACCAGGCCGTCGATGCTCTGGTCGACGTACGAGGTGCCGAGCCGCTGCTCGGCGGCGTCCGCCAGGCGCTCGATCTCCAGGAGCTTGGCCGCGTTCTCCTTGCGCAGCGCGACGAGCGCGGTCTCCTGCTTGCGCAGGTCGGCTTCGGCGCGGGTGAACTCGGCGGCCTTCTCGGTCGCCCGCCGCTGGGCCGACTCGTGCGCCTCCCGCGCGATCTGCTCGGCGCTCGTGGCACGGAGGAGTTCGCCGGTCACCGACGTGGTGGCGCCCTCGGCCTTGTCGCCCCGGGTGATGCGCTGGAGGTTGGCGAACTCCCGCAGGCTGGCGCCGAACTCGCCCGGCGGCAGCGCCGCGTCGGCCTTGACCGCGTCGGCGGCGGCGCTCTTGGCGTTGTCCTGGGCGCGGCGGAGCGCGTCCACCGCCTCGGTGAGCCGGGCGGCGGACTGGGTCAGCTCGGTCTGTGCGGCGTCCCGCTCGGTCTTGATCCGGAGCAGTTCCTCGCCCAGCAGGGTGACCCGGGCGTCGAGCTGGTTGATCTGGGCGATCAGTGGGCCGTCGGCCGGGTTGGTCACGCCGGTGGTGGCACCCGCGCCGGGCAGGCCCGGGACGGTGACACCGGGCAGACCCGGGACGGTGCCGGGGAGGCCGGGAACGGTGCCCGGCACGCCGGGAACGGTGCCGGGCACGCCACGGACGCCGCCGGACGAGCCGGGCAGTTGCAGAGGGCCGGTGACCTGGGGCCGGGAGCCGGTGTCGGGCACGACGTCGGGCAGCGGGTCGGCCCATGCGGGTGTGGCGAGCGCCGCGGCCGCGACCGCCCCCAGGAGGGCGGACCAGAGCGCCGGGCGCAGGATCGGTGAGATCACCGGCTGCCGTCCTCGTCGCCGTCGGGCCTTGGTGCTGTGAGCCATACCGCTCCCCGTCCGGTCTGGGGTCCGTCACGCGTGCTTGGGGCGTGTCGGGACAGGACGGCCCTGGTGTGTGTTCCGCCCCACCCTGTCTTACCTCACCGTTGCGACGATGTCGATGTGCGGAGCGTGACGACCGGTGAACCGGCGCGACCACGTCGGCGGCCGGTCAGGCCCGCGACGTACGCTCGATCGGGAACCCAGGTGGAAGGACGTGGCTTTCGGATGGACGCCGGACTCAAGCGCGAACTCGAGGCGAAGGTGTACGCGGGGGAGCGGCTGACCCGCGAGGACGGCATCGCCCTCTACGCCAGCGACGACCTGACCTGGTTGGGCCGGCTGGCCCACCACAGGCGTACGGAGCTCAACGGCGACCGGGTGATGTTCAACGTCAACCGGCACCTGAACCTGACGAACGTCTGCTCGGCGTCGTGCGCGTACTGCTCGTTCCAGCGCAAGCCGGGCGAGAAGGACGCCTACACGATGCGTATCGACGAGGCGGTCCGCAAGGCGAAGGAGATGGAGGACGAGCAGCTCACCGAGCTGCACATCGTCAACGGCCTGCACCCGACGCTGCCCTGGCGCTACTACCCGAAGGTGCTGCGCGAGCTGAAGGCCGCGCTGCCGAAGGTCAACCTCAAGGCGTTCACCGCGACCGAGGTGCAGTGGTTCGAGAAGATCAGCGGGCTCAGCGCCGACGCGATCCTCGACGAGCTGATGGACGCCGGCCTGGAGTCGCTCACCGGCGGTGGCGCGGAGATCTTCGACTGGGAGGTCCGGCAGCACATCGTCGACCACAACTGCCACTGGGAGGACTGGTCGCGCATCCACCGGCTGGCCCACTCGAAGGGCATGAAGACGCCGTCGACCATGCTCTACGGCCACATCGAGGAGCCCCGGCACCGGGTCGACCACGTGCTGCGGCTGCGTGAGCTGCAGGACGAGACCGGCGGTTTCCAGGTCTTCATCCCGCTGCGCTACCAGCACGACTTCGTCGACTCGGCGGACGGCAAGATCCGTAACCGGATCCAGGCCCGGACCACGATGGCCTCCCCGGCCGAGTCGCTCAAGACGTTCGCGGTCTCCCGGCTGCTGTTCGACAACGTGCCGCACGTCAAGTGCTTCTGGGTCATGCACGGGCTGTCGGTCGCGCAGCTCTCGCTGAACTTCGGCGTCGACGACCTGGACGGCTCGGTCGTGGAATACAAGATCACCCACGACGCCGACTCGTACGGCACGCCGAACACGATGCACCGCGACGATCTGCTGCACATGATCTGGGACGCCGGGTTCCGTCCGGTCGAGCGGAACACCCGCTACGAGATCGTCCGCGAGTACGACGGTCCGCCGTCGCTGGCGGAGCGCCGGTCCGAGCCGCAGCAGGTCTGGGCCTGACCTGGCGATGAGCGACGAGGAACAGCAGCGCGGTTTCCCCCGGCGCGACGCCGAGGGGCGCATCCTCACCCTCGGCGACCTGCTCGGGGTGAGCCTCGCCGGCCTGGTCATCGGGCTGCTGGCGCTGCTGGTCTTCGAGTGGGCGTTCGCCACCGTCGGCGACAGCGGCTTCGGGGGTACGAACGGCTGGCTCGCGGTGATCCTGCCGCTCTGGCTGTTCTGGGACGAGTTCCGGGCCTGGGAGTTCGGGGCTGCCCGGGTGGTGGCCGCGCTGGCCGGGCTCGGGCTCGGCGTCGTCGCCGGTCTGCTGGTCGCGGGCCTGGCCTCGGGGCTGCCCGCACTGTTCACCGGCGCGTCGGCCGCGGCGGTGTTCACCGTGGTCTACGCCGTCATCTGGTTTCATGGCGTGCACTGGCTGGCCCGGCGTACGGGCTGAGGCACGGAGAGAGTGGGAATGCGGGAATGAGCGCGGCGGTCAAGTACACGCTGGGCCGGGTCGGGCTGTTCGTCGCCGTGCTGGCAGCCCTCTGGTTCGTCGAGATGAACATGTTCCTGCGGCTGATGGTGGCGCTGATCTCCTCGGCCGCGCTGTCGTTCTTCCTGCTGCGCAACTGGCGGGACGAGATGGCCGGGGAGATGGCGGAGGCGTCGGAGCGGCGTCGCGCCGAGAAGGACCGGCTGCGTACCGCGCTCGCGGGCGAGGACGAGCCGGACGCCGAGCGCCGCGACGGCTGAGCGGACGAACGAGAGGGCCCGGCGCCGGAGATGGCGCCGGGCCCCTCGCCGTTCATCGGTCGGCCGAGCCGCTCACCAGTTGGTCGAGCCCGGGACGACCGGCCACGGCCGGTCGGCCGGCTTGATCAGGTACGCGATGCCGCCGGAGCCGGAGGCCACGGTGCCGTTGGCCCGGTAGCGCTTGGTGCGCAGCCAGATCTGCTCGAACTGCTCCCGCTTGTAGACGTTGCGGACCGCGTCGTTGGACGAGGACGCCGGGTCGTTGACGATCACGTCGCCGTCGGCGGTGAAGCCGACGATCACGAACAGGTGCCCGGAGGTGCCGTAGTTGGCCCCGTCCAGCTCGCTGGCGAGGAACGACTGTGAGGTCACCACCGGGATGCCCGCCCTGATGAAGCGTTCCGCCTCGTCCAGCGAGTGCAGCCGGGTGACCCGCGCCTCCAGGCCGGGGAAGCTCGACGCGTACGCGGTGTTGAACGGCCAGTTGCCGGCGCCTTCGTACTCGTAGTCGTAGGTCATCCGGGCGGCGTGGTCGACAGTGGGGTCGGGGTAGGTGGGGTCGACCCAGGAGGTGTCCTCGGCCGAGGGCTTGCGACCCCAGTACTCGACCACCATCTCCGTCGAGGTGGGCGAGCACCACGCCTCACCGCCGCCGTCGTACTCGGGGTACTCGCCGATGTGGATGTTCTGCGAGTAGCGCGGCACGGCCAGCTCGGTGCCCCAGGCGATGCCGCCCCGGCTCGGGGTGACGGTGAACCGGTCCGGCACGTTCGACGCCATCGCGCCGACCATCCGGACCTGCGGCGCGGCGGCCTGACCGGGCGCGCGGTAGAGCGTCAGCCGCAACTGGTACGAGCGCAGCAGCACCCCGGCGTCGGCGTCGTCGATCGAGAACGTGTCGGTCCAGATGCTCGACCACGGGTCGCCCTGGCCGTCCAGCGTGGAGCGCTTGATGTCCTGGTCGCCGGAGGCCCAGCGGCCCATGACGTACCACGGGGTCTGTGCCCCGGTGTTGTACGTGCCGTGCAGCTCGACCTGGATCCAGGTGCCGGCCGGGGTGGCGGCGTTCCACGACGCGACCATCTCGGTGGCGTCGAAGCCGATCCGCCGCTCGGGCGAGGTCCAGGTGGCGTACTCCCAGGTGCGGGTCGTGCCGGTGTGCTCGTCGGTGAACTCGGTGGTGCCCGCCGGGCGGTCGATGGTCAGCGCCGGGTGGCGGCCCGGTACGGCGCGGGTGCCCTGGTGGGTGCCGGTACGCCAGTCGGGGAAGCGGGAGAACTCCTGAAAGGTGATCTGTTCGTCGTGTGTGACGCCCGGTCGCGCGGCTTGTGCCTGGACCGGTGCGCTCGTGGCGAGGAGGGTGAGCGCGGTGAGGCCGGCGAGGGCGGCCGCGCGCATGGGTCTTCCGAACATGGCAGCTCCACAGGGAGACGGCATCGTTGCCGTTCACTGTCGCGCTTGGCGGGAAGTTTCGCCAGATGTTCAGGCATAGAAAATCATTGCCGAAGTGACGATCAGGTCGGGATGGCTAAAGAAAGAGACAGATATTGATATGACCATGTGTCTCCTGGTGGAGTGTGCGGACAACGGGATCTCCCGTACCCCCAGGAGGTTGTCCATGGCCTTCCGCACCTCTCCGCTCCGCCGCCGGCTGGCGCTCGCCGCCGCCGTCGGCCTGACCATCGTCCTCACCGCGGCCGCCGCGCCCGCCGTGGCCCGGCCCGCGCCGGAAGGCTCCGGTGAGCCGGCCACAGTCGCCTACCGGGTGCTCGGCCCGCGTACGGCCGCCGACCGCACCGCCGTCGCCTCCACCGGCGCCGCGATCGACTACTCCGAGCACGGCGTGCTGCACGTCACGGCGACCAAGGCCGAGGCCAACGCGATCACCCGGCTCGGATTCCGGCTCGAGAAGGACGTCGCGCCGGACCCGGGGCACGCCGACGGGGGCATGACCGCGAACGCGTTCCCGCCGGCCGACTCGAACTACCACGACTACGCCGAGCTGACCGCCGTGGTGAACAAGGTGGTCGCCGACCACCCGACGATCGCCCGCAAGCTCAGCATCGGCACGTCGTACCAGGGCCGGGACCTGATGGCGGTGAAGATCTCCGACAACGTCGCCACCGACGAGGCCGAGCCGGAGATCCTGTTCAACGCCCAGCAGCACGCCCGTGAGCACCTGACCGTGGAGATGGCGATCTACCTGCTCAACCTCTTCACCGACAACTACGGCAGCGACTCCCGGATCACCGGCATCGTCAACTCCCGGGAGATCTGGATCGTCCCCACCGTCAACCCGGACGGCAGCGAGTACGACATCGCCACCGGCTCCTACCGCTCCTGGCGCAAGAACCGGCAGCCCAACAGCGGTTCGACAGCCATCGGCACCGACCTGAACCGCAACTGGGCCTACCAGTGGGGCTGCTGCGGCGGCTCGTCCGGCACCAAGTCGTCGGACACCTACCGCGGCCCGTCCGCCTTCTCCGCCCCGGAGACCGCGGCGCTGCGCAACTTCGTCAACAGCCGGGTCGTCGGCGGGGTGCAGCAGATCAAGGCCAACATCGACTTCCACACCTACTCGCAGCTGGTGCTCTGGCCGTACGGATACACGTACAACAACACCGCCACCGGGATGAACACCGACCAGTACAACACCTTCGCCACCATCGGACGGCAGATGGCGGCGACGAACAACTACACCCCGGAACAGTCGAGCGACCTCTACATCGCCGACGGCACCAGCATCGACTGGATGTGGGGCGCCCACAAGATCTGGGCGTACACCTTCGAGATGTACCCCGGCTCGGCCTCCGGCGGCGGCTTCTACCCGCCGGACGAGGTGATCCCGGCGCAGACCTCACGCAACCGGGAGGCCGTGCTGATCCTGTCCGAGTACGCCGACTGCCCGTACCGGGCGATCGGCAAGCAGAGCCAGTACTGCTGACCTCACCACCGGGTGGGAACCCCGGTTCCACCCCCGCCGGGGTTCCCACCCACCCCCACCGTCCGGACGATCTCCGCTGGTCGTGCGCTACCGTGGCACCGACCGTGCCACAGCGAAGCCGGTGCGAAACCGGCGCTGTCCCGCAACTGTGATGCCCCGTACGCGCGGCGCCGGCCTTCCGCCGGCGCCGACGGACGTGGGACGAGCCAGGTCGCCTGCGGCCCGGTCGCGACACGCGCTCTCGAGGAAGGGCGCCTCGCGGGCGGGCCTTTCCACCTGTCGGCGAAGCACCACACTCCTCGACCGACAGGAGGCCCCATGTCCAGACGTACCCCCCGGCTCTTCGCCACCGCGCTCGCGGCCGGCGTGCTGCTCCTCGGCGGCTGCGCCGAGAAGACCTCGACCGACACCCCCGCCGCCGGCGGCTCCGGCGGCGCGTTCCCGGCCACCGTCGGCAAGCTGACGCTGGAGAAGCGGCCCGAGAAGATCGTCTCGCTCTCGCCGACCTCCACCGAGATGCTCTTCGCCATCGGCGCCGGCAAGCAGGTCACCGCCGTCGACGACCAGTCGAACTACCCGGCCGAGGCGCCCCGCACCGACCTGTCCGGCTACCAGCCGAACGCCGAGGCGGTCGCCTCCCGCAACCCCGACCTCGTGGTGATCTCGGACAACCTCAACAAGATCGCCGACCAGCTCGTCGCGCTGAAGATCCCGGTCCTCCAGATCCCCGCCGCGGCCACGCTCGACGACACGTACCGGCAGCTCACCGACCTGGGCACGCTCACCGGCCACCGGTCCGAGGCGGACGCCGTGGTGCAGAAGATGAAGGACGACATCACCGCGCTGACCAAGGACCTGCCGAAGCGTACGGAGAAGCCGACCTACTTCCACGAGCTGGGCCCGGAGCTGTACAGCGCGACCAGCAAGACCTTCATCGGCACCATCTACGCGCTCGCCGGCCTGGAGAACATCGCCGACGCGTCCGACGCCGACGGGAAGAACGGCGGCTACCCGCAGCTCTCCCAGGAGGTCATCGTCAAGGCGAACCCCGACTTCGTCTTCCTCTCCGACACCAAGTGCTGCAAGCAGAACGCCGACACGGTGAAGGCGCGCAGCGGCTGGTCCGGCATCACCGCCGTGAAGAACAACCAGATCGTGGAGCTGGACGACGACATCGCCTCGCGCTGGGGCCCGCGCGTGGTCGACCTGCTCAAGGTGATCGTCGACGCCACCGCCAAGGTCCCGGCCTGACCGTGGCCCTACGACAGGCGGACTCCGCCCCGAACCCGGCCGGGACGCCTCGGGCGTCCCGGCCGGGCATCCGGCCGCTGTCCCGCCCCGGGCGGCGCGGGGTGCCCGGCGCGGGCGGCGCCCCGATCCGGCCCGCCGGGCTGCGTAAGCGCTGGCTGTTCGCCGGAGTCGTGGCGGTGCTCGTCGCGCTGGTGGCGGGCGTCTCCCTCGGCCCGGTCAGCCTGCCGCCCGGCAGCGTCGCGGCCGAACTGCTCAACCTGCTACCAGGCGTGCACCTGGACAGCGGGCTCACCGAGCGGGAAGTCGCGATCGTCACCGAGCTGCGGCTGCCCCGGGTCGTGCTCGGACTGCTCGTCGGCGCGCTCCTGGCCCTGGCCGGCGGCTGCTACCAGGGCGTCTTCCGTAACCCGCTGGCCGACCCGTACCTGCTGGGCGTGGCGGCCGGCGCCGGGTTCGCGGTCACCGCGGCCATCGTCCTCGGCGCCGGTGCGGGTGGCGCGCTGACCGGGCTGCCGATCACCATCCCGCTCGCCGCGTTCGTCGGGTCGCTCGGCGCGGTGGTGCTCACCTACCTGCTCGGCGCGGCCGGCGGGCGGGACCGTTCCCCGGCCACGCTGATCCTGGCCGGCGTGGCCGTCTCCGCGTTCTTCGCCGCCGGGCAGACGTACCTGCTGCAACAGCACTCCGACAACATCCAGCAGGTCTACTCCTGGCTGCTCGGACGGCTCGCCACCGCCGGCTGGCACGACGTGTGGCTGGTCCTGCCGTACTTCGTGCTCACCTCCGTGGTGGTGCTGCTGCACCGGCGCGAGCTGGACGTGCTCTCCGTCGGCGACGACGAGGCCGCCGGTCTCGGCCTGCACCCGCAGCGCTCCCGCTACCTGCTGATCGCCGCCGCGTCGCTCGGCACCGCCGCCGCCGTCTCCGCGTCCGGGCTGATCGGCTTCGTCGGCATCATCGTGCCGCACACCATGCGGCTGCTCGCCGGTTCCAGCCACCGGGTGATCCTGCCGCTGTCGATGCTGTTCGGCGGCGCGTTCCTGGCCCTGACCGACGTGGTCGCCCGTACCGCCGCCGCGCCCGCCGAGATCCCGATCGGCGTGGTCACCGCGCTGCTCGGCGGCCCGTTCTTCGTGCTGGTCCTGCGGACCGCCCGCCGGGTGGCGATGTGAACGCCCCCGCGGTGCGCGTCCACGACCTGCGCGTCGCCCTGGGCGGCACCCCGGTCCTGGCCGGCGTCGACCTCACCGTCACGGCGGGCGAGTGGGTCACCGTGATCGGGCCCAACGGCGCCGGCAAGTCAACCCTGTTGCGCGCCGTCGGCGGCCTGCTGGCCGCACCGGGCGAGGTGGCCCTCTTCGGTACGCCGATCGGCGCGCTCCGCCGCCGCGACCGCGCCCGGATCGTGGCCACCGTGGCGCAGTCCCCTGTCGTACCGATCGGCATGTCGGTGTTCGACTACGCGCTGCTCGGGCGCACCCCGTACATCCCGCCGCTGGGCCGCGAGTCCGCCGCCGACCTGGCCGCCGTGCACGAGGTGCTGGACCGCCTCGACCTGGGCCCGTTCGCCCACCGCGAGCTGGCCACCCTCTCCGGCGGCGAGCGGCAGCGCGTCTTCCTGGCCCGGGCGCTGGCCCAGGGCGCCACCCTGCTGCTGCTCGACGAGCCGACCAGCGCGCTGGACATCGGGCACCAGCAGGAGGTGCTGGAACTGGTCGACCAGCTCCGCCGCGAGCACGGACTGACAGTGCTCGCCACCATGCACGACCTCTCCATCGCCGGCGAGTACGCCGACCGTCTGGTCCTGCTCGCCGACGGCCGGGTGGCAGCCGCCGGACCACCGGAGGAGGTGCTGACCGAGGAGCTGCTGGCCCGCCACTACCGAGCCCACATCCGGGTGATCCCCGGCGACCACGGCCCCTTGGTGGTCCCCGTCCGCCCCACCTGACCCCCCGCCGCCCTTCCCGCCCTCTCCCCGCCCCCTCCCCGCCCCCTTCTCCCGTCGATCTTGCACTTCCGGCCCGGGCAAAACGTGCGTATGCCACCTCGGAAGGGCCGCAACTGCAAGATCGACGGAGCGCGCATAGATCTTGGTACGAATCGGCCCTCCTGGCGGGCCACTCCGTACCAAGATCTCGACCGGCTTCACTTCTCCTCGTCGATCTTGGACTTTTGGCCCCGGCAAAAGGTGCGTATGCCTCGCAGTGGGGGCCGCGAGTGCAAGATCGACGGGGAGGGTGGGGAGGGTGGGGCGGGGAGGGTGGGGGTGGGGGTGGGGGTGGGGTCAGCGCAGGGTGGAGATGGAGAAGAGGGCGCCGGCCGGGTCTTGTAGGGCGGCGCTGCGGCCGGCGGGGTTGTCGCGCGGCGGGACGAGGATCGTGCCGCCCAGCTCCGCGGCCCGGGCGGCGGTCGCGTCGGCGTCCTCCACCGCGAAGTAGACCGCCCAGTACGCGGGCAGGTCCTCCGGCATCGGCTCGGCCCGGGGCAGCATCCCGGCGACGATCCGGGCGCCGCAGCGCCACCCGGTGTACGCGACCGGCCCGGCCGGACGTTCCTCCGGATGCCAGCCGAAGACCAGTGCGTAGAACTCCTTCGCGCCCTCCGGGTCGGGGGTGACCAGCTCGTTCCAGCACATCGCGCCGGGCGCGTTGTACAGCTCGGCCCCGCGCATCGCCATCGGCTGCCACACGCTGAACACCGCGCCGGCCGGGTCGGCGAGGACCGCCATCCGGCCCTGCTGGGCGACGTCGAACGGGGAGACGACGACCTGCCCGCCGGCCGCCTCGACCCTTGTGGCGACCAGGTCGGCGTCGTCGGTCGCCACGTACGTGGACCAGACCGGCACCTGGTCCGGCGTGCCGGGTGGGCCGGCCCCGGCGACCGCCTTGCCGTCCTTGCGGAAGACGGTGTAGCCGGCGGCTTCCGGTTCGGGGGAGATCTCTCCGGTCCAGCCGAACAGCTCGGGGTAGAACCGTCGTGCGTCGTCCAGACCGGGCGTGGCCAGGTCGGTCCAGCAGGGCGTGCCGGGCTCGACGCCGTTCACGGTGACCCCTCTCGCCGGGGGCGGCTCCGCGCGCCCGCCCTGTCGGCATCGTGGCACCGCCGGGTCGGCCACCGGGCCGGAACCGGACAAAAGGTCAGCTGAAGCGGCGTCCCTCGTCCCGCCGGTACGCCCACCCGGCGACCGCGGCGAGCGCCACCACCCAGACCACCAGCA
Source organism: Micromonospora sp. Mcm103 (assembly GCF_024519755.1). NCBI lineage: Bacteria > Bacillati > Actinomycetota > Actinomycetes > Micromonosporales > Micromonosporaceae > Micromonospora > Micromonospora sp. Mcm103. The sequence goes on along the minus strand of NZ_JALJRJ010000033.1, from coordinate 42,394 downwards.
TCACCAGCGCCCGGGGATCGGGCTGCCAGTCGGTGACGGCCGCCCAGATCAGCTCCACGGCGCCCCGGGTCGGCAGGTAGGGGGCGATCGCCTTGATGAAGCCGGGCGCGTCGTCCGGCCCGGAGAGCAGGCCGCCGCCGAACGCGAGCGGGAAGAAGACCACCTGTGCCACCACGATCGCGGCCTTGCTCGGCAGTGAGTAACCGATCGCCAGGCCGAGCAGCGTGAACGGCACCGAGACCACGGCGACCGCGCCGAGCCCGAGCAGGAACTGCACCGCGCTGACCCGGGCCTCGGTGGCGACCGCCGCGATGACCACCACCGGGATCATCGACACGTAGGTCAGCACCAGCCCGGCCAGGATCCGCCCGGCCAGCCGTGGCGCCGGCCCGGCCGGCAGGGTCCGGGTGTACGGGTTCCAGGGCTGGTCGCGGTCCTCGGCGACACCCACGCCGTACTGAAAGATGTTGGCGGTCATCACCGCGAACGTGACCATGGCGGCGGTGGCGTAGGTGGCTCCGGTGGGGTCGTCGCCGGCGAAGGGCACCACGAAGAAGAGCATCGAGGCGGCGGGGAAGAAGGCGCTGCCGAACACCGCGACCGGTACTCGGACGATCTCCATGAGCTGGTAGCGGGCGTGGACCAGGGCGAGCGGCACGGCGGCCTCCTAGGCGGGGGTGGGCGCGGGCCGGTCGTCGGCCGTGATGGCGAGGAACGCCTCCTCCAGCGAGGTGGGCCGGACCTCCAGGTCGCGGAACGGCACCCCGGAGGTGACCAGGTCGCGGACGAGCTGGTCGGCGTCGGTGGTCAGCAGGTGCACCCGCCCGTCGGCGCGTTCGGTGGCGACCACGCCCGGCAGCGCCGGCAGGTCGTCGGCGACCAGGCTGACCCGGCGTACGCCGACGATCCCGCGGATCGCGGCCACCGAGTCGTCGGCCAGCACCCGCCCGTGGCCGATCACCACCACCCGCTGCGCGAGCGCCTCCACCTCCTCCAGGTAGTGGCTGCTCAGCAGCACGGTGCCGCCGTCGGCGTGGAAGCCGCGGATCGCGTCCCAGAGCGCGTGCCGCGCCTCCACGTCGAGGCCGGTGGTCGGCTCGTCGAGCACCACCAGCCGGGGACGGCCGACGAACGCCAGCGCCACGGCGAGCCGGCGACGCTGGCCGCCGGAGAGGCCGCCGGTCTGCCGGCGTACCTGGTCGGCGAGGCCGAACCGGTCGAGCAGTTCGCCCCGCGGCACCGGGTCGGGGAAGTGCGCGGAGACGAAGTCGACCACCTCGCCGACCCGCAGCGTGCCGGGCAGGCCGGTCTCCTGCGGGGTGACGCCGAGCTGCCGCCGGCTCGCCGGGTCGCGCGGGTCGCCGCCGCACAGCTCGACCCGGCCGGCGGTGGGCCGGCGCAGCCCGACCAGCAGGTTGATCAGCGTGCTCTTGCCGGCGCCGTTCGGGCCGAGCAGGCCGACCAGCTCCCCGGCCCGGACGGTCAGGTCGACCCGGTCCAGCGCCAGCACGTCGCCGTAGCGACGGCTGACCTGTTCGGCGCGGGCCAGGATCATCGGCGATCTCCTCGCAGGTAAGTGCTGTGCCTCCCCTGTCTACCGTGCGTGCGCCGGCCCCGCTGTCCCCTGACCGGGTGCTCACATCACCTAGTCTGGGGGCGCCGTCGACGACGGTGGAAGTTCCGACCGGACACTGGGGAGGGTCCGTGACCAGTCCGAGCAGGAATCTCGACGTCCAGCCGGAGGCGCTGAGGGCATTCGCCGCCGCCTCCCGGGACCGGGCCGGCCGGTTCCGCGAGTTGGAGCGGGTGTTCCGCGACGGCCACGTGGCCCGGCACTCCTTCGGTGTGATGCCCGCGTCGTTCAGCCTCGCCGCCGCGTACGAGCAGCAGTTCGAGGCGTGCCTGCAGGGGCTGGCGGACGGTGCCGAGACCATGCTGACCGTCGCCACGGGGCTCGCCGAGACCGCCGCCGCCTACGACGACACGGACTCGGCGAACGACACGATGTTCACCGCCGGCGGCTGAGGGGGAGCGAGGATGAGCACCGAGGCGCTCCAGCGCAACAAGACCTACTTCGAGCAGATCGTGTCGGGCACGCCCGACCCGTTCAAGCCGTTGTCGAACGCGGTGCTGTGGCCGTTCGAGCAGCTCCTGGAACTGGTCGCCGGTGAGCCGGACGACCTGATGCGGGCGGCCCAGCTCGCGATGACCACCGGTGAGGCGGTCCGGCAGATCGCCGGTGACCAGATCGCCGACCGGGCGCGGCTGCGCGGCGCCTGGGACGGCGACGCGGCGGAGAAGTTCCACGCCTCGATGCAGTCCATCGAGGAGGCGATGGACGATCTCGCAAAGGGGCTGGACGGCACCAAGGAGGTGCTCGTCGACTCCGCGAACGCGTCGGTGGACGCGTTCAACCTGCTGGTCGAGCTGATCCTGGAGTTCCTGCTCTGGTTCCTGACCGAGATCATCATCGCCGCGGTGGCGGCGGCGCTGAGCGCCGGCGTGAGCCTTGCCGCCACAGTGGTGCGGGTGCTGGCCCGGCTCGCCACCACCGTCGGCCGTATGGTCAAGATCGTGGCGCGGTTCGCGGAGATCCTCACGAAGCTCGCCACCAAGCTCCAGAAGGTCGCCAACCTGCTCGACCACTACGCCAAGGTGGTGATGGAGCTGCGCCGGGCCAAGAAGGCGTACAGCGCGTTCAGCAAGTCCGGCTACACGAAGGCGGCGCTCGCCTTCAAGGTGGAACGCGCCGCCGTGCTCTTCCCGGGCAAGTTCGCCATCAACCAGGCGTCCCCGGTGAACATCCCCGGCATCGGCGGCGCCCTGCTCGACACCGGGATGGGCCTGCACGACGTCTCCGACGGGCGCAAGGACCGCAACTACCTGGTGGACGGCACGTACCGCGACGATCTCGGCCCGTACACAAAGGGCGTGCAGAACGTGTTCGACTCGATCGTGAACTGAGAGGCAGCAATGACGTTCCCGGCCCTGGACCGGATCGAGGCGCTGGCCCGCAACCTGGACGGGTGGCAGCGCGAACTCGGCGCGCGGATGGCCGAGCTGGAGCAGAGCAGCGCCGAGGGGGTCAGCGACTCCGGCCTGGTCACCGTCGTGGCCGCCGCCGACGGCAAGATCCTCTCCACCGACATCAACGCGCGGGCCATGCGCTTCGACTCGTACACGCTCGCCGAGGAGATCACCTCGGCGGCGAACCGGGCGCAGGAGGCCGCCGCCGCCCGGGTACGCGAGATCGTCGGCGAGGTGATGGGCAACGCGCCGGGCGCGGAGCGCCCCGCCGACGACGGCTACGGCCACGACCGATACTGAGCCGATGGACGAGACCAGATACCGCGACCGGATCGGCCTGCTCGTCGAGCCGGGCGAGCGCGTCCTGGCCCACGCCAAGGCCGACGTCGGCCAGGGGCTCGCTCCGGCGCCGCCGCCCGAGCCGGAGTCCACTGGCGAGCCGAGCCGGCGGACCGTCGGTTCGGTGCTGCTCAACATCCTGCTGCCACTGGCCACCTGGGACCGCGGCGACCGCCTGGTCGACGCGATCGGCTGGGGGATCGCCGGGCGCGGCGCCCCCGGCACCGCCGCCTCCCGCCTGCACCGCGCGCTCCGCCCGCCCCGGCCCGACCTTCAGGTCCGGGAGACGCTGCTCGCGGTCACCGACCGGCGGCTGCTGATCTGCCGTACCGGCGGGGTGAAGCTGCTGGCCGGGCGCGAGGCCGAGGAACGCGCGCTGGCCGAGACCGCCGTGGCGTGGTCGGCCGCGCGCGGCGAGATCGCCTCCGCGCGGGTGGGCTGGCACCGGCTCAACCCGAAGCGGCTGCGGATCGACTTCACCGACGGCTCGTGGATCTCGTTCACCGTGCCGATCGCCGAGTCCGGCCGCCCGCTGCGCGAGGTCGCCACCGCACTGTCCGCCTGACCGGACCCACTCGCCACGAGGGCGGCCGGGCCGTCCAGGACCGCAGTCGGCCGTCCACGTCAGCGCGGCCGGCCCGCCCGTGTCAGGCGGCCAGCGGCGCGGGCAGCGGCTCGCGGTGCAGCACGGCCAGGCGGGAGACCGCCCGGGTCAGCACCACGTACAGGCGGTGCAGCCCGCGCGGCTCGGCGGCCACGATCGCGGCCGGCTCGACGACCACCACGTGGTCGTACTCAAGGCCCTTGACCAGCGTCGCCGGGACCACTGTGACGCGCGCCGCGGCCTCGACGTCGTCGGCCGTGGCGGTCTCGACGCCCGCGTCGGCGAGCGCCGCGCGGAGCCGGTCGACCGCGTCGTCGGCCGCGATCACACCGACCGAGCCGTCGTGCGCGAGCGCCGCCCGCACCTCGGCCACCGTCGCGGCCGTCAGGTCCTCGGCGGTACGCACGTCGAGCGCGCCGTCGTTGCGGAGCGACCGGGCCGGGGGTACGTCGACGGCGAGCGCCGGCAGCAGCCGGTTCGCGAACGCCACCACGGCGGCGGGCACCCGGAAGCCCACGCTCAGCGGCACCACAGCGGCGTCCGGCTTGCCCAGGTGGGCCAGGGAGTCCCGCCAGTCGGTCGCCGCCCAGGGCGCGGTGCCCTGGGCCAGGTCGCCGAGCAGCGTGATCGAGCCGTGCTCGCTGCGCCGGGCGATGGCGCGGCACTGCATCGGGGAGAGGTCCTGCGCCTCGTCTACCACCACGTGCCCGAAGCCGCCAGGCCGCTCCAGCAGCCCGGCCACCTCGTCGATGAGCACCGCGTCGGCGGCGGTCCATCGCGTTGCCTTCGCGGTGCGGCCGATCTTGCCGGACCGGAACAGCTCCTGCTCCTCGGGCGTGAGCAGGCCGTCCGCGGCGGCGGCGAGCGCGTCGGCGTCGGTACGCAGCCGGTGCAGCAGCCCGTCCGGGGTGAGCGCCGGCCAGACCGTGTCGAGCAGGTCGGTGACCGGCTTGATCCGGCTCATCCGGCGCAGCCAGGCGTCGCTCGGTGACTCCGCCCGGCGCGCCTCGGCCTGGCGTTGCAGCAGCCCCACCACCCGCGCCCGCACCCGCTCCCGGCCGGTGGCGTAGGGCAGCCCCTCCCGGCGCGTCTCGGTGACCAGCCGGTGCAGCGGGTCCAGCCCGATCCGCCACCGGTACGAGCCGTCCGACACCATGATCGGCTCGGTCGGCGTACCGATGTGGGCCTCGACGGCCCGGCGCAGCACCTCGGCCATCCGGACGTCGTGCTTGAGCGCGGCGGCGGCCGGGTCGTCGACCGCGCGGACCGGCACCCGCGCGACCAGGTCCTCCACTGTGGCCTGCTCGACCTCGACCTCACCGAGCGCGGGCAACACCGCCGCGATGTACGACAGGAACGCCCGGTTCGGCCCGACGATCAGCACGCCCGAGCGGCGCAGCCGTTCCCGGTGCAGGTAGAGCAGGTACGCGGCGCGGTGCAGCCCGACCGCCGTCTTCCCGGTGCCGGGCGCGCCCTGCACGCAGATCGAGTCGGCCAGGTCGGCGCGGACCAGCTCGTCCTGCTCCGGCTGGATGGTGGCCACGATGTCGCGCATCGGGCCGACGCGGGGGCGCTCGATCTCGGCGGTGAGGATGCGGCTGGCGGTGCCGAGTTCCTCGCCCCGGTCCAGGTGCTCGTCCTCGAAGCTGGTCAGCGTCCCGGCGCTGAACCCGAACCGGCGGCGTACGGCGACACCCTGCGGATCACGCGCGCTGGCCCGGTAGAACGACCGGGAGACCGGGGCCCGCCAGTCCAGCACCAGCGGCTCGCCCAGCTCGTCGGTGACGTGCCGGCGCCCGACGTGGTACTCCCGCCCGGCGTGGTCCGAGTCGTCGCCGCCGAAGTCCAGGCGGCCGAAGAACAGCGGGGTGGTCGGGTCGTCGGCCAGTTCCTTGACCCGCCGGGCCATGTGCCGGCCGAGCTGCTCGGCGGTGTACGAGTCACCGGCCACCTTGTCACCGGTGGCGAAGAGCGCCTCGGCGCGTTCCCGCATCCGTTTCAGCGCGGCGCGGGAGGCGTCGAGGTGGGCACGTTCGGCGGTCAGCTCGGCGTCGAGACCGGGTGTGGCGTCAAGATCGGTTGCGGGCACTGTGAACTCCGATGGCTCAACTGAGGCTCGCTCGCGTGTCCGGGGCGGTTGGCCTGCTCCCGGCGCGGGGACGTCCGCTGCGGTGCATGCTCACCGCGGCCGTCGGGCGGCCCTCCACGCTACGGGAGCACCGGCGGGTCGCGCCAACGGATTTCCGGGCGTCGACCGCGGGGGGCGTGTCCGTCGGCCCGGCCTGGCGGCGATCATTGAGGCATGACCGAGGCGCTTCCCGGCCGGAGCCGGGTGACGATCAGTGATCCGCAGGTGATGCGGGCACTCGCTCACCCGGCCCGCATGGCGATCATGGAACATCTCGGCACGCTGGAGGGCGGTGCGACGGCCACCGAGTGCGCCGAGATCGCCGGGCTGTCGCCGAGCGCCACCAGCTACCACCTGCGCGAGCTGGCGAAGTTCGGGCTGGTCCGGCAGGCGCCGGGCCGGGGTGACGCCCGGGAGCGGGTGTGGCAGGCGGTGAATCCGTCGTTCCATGTGGAGGTGGGGCCGGGCGCCGATCCGGAGGCGCGTGCCGCCGAGGCGGCCCTGGTCGAGGCGCACATGGTCCGTGACGCCCAGCGGGTCCGGGACTGGTTGCGCCGGGCGCCGGACGAGTCGCCGGAGTGGTACGCGGCGACCTGGTTCAGCGACAGCATGCTGCTCATGACCGCCGAGGAGCTGACCGAGCTGAACCAGGCGGTCCAGGCGCTGATGGAGCCGTACCGGCGGCGGACCCGGACCGATCCGCCGGCCGGCGCTCGGCCGGTGGCGACCCAGTACCGGGCGATGCCCGTCGACTGAGGGCTTGCGCGCGTCAGTTGTGAAGGATTACTTTCGAAGTATGTCCTTCACAACTGACGAGTCGCGCTGGCCGGACGTCTGGCTCGCGGCCACCGCGCGCGGCATCTCCAGTTGCGGGGACTTCCTCGCCGCCGCCACGCTCACGCTCGCCCTCCAGTCCGCCGGCGCCGGCGGACTCGCCGTCTCCGGGCTGCTGCTCGCCGCGACGCTGCCGCTCGTGGTGCTCGCGCCGCTGACCGGCCGGCTCGCCGACCGGGTGGACAGCCGGGTGCTGCTCGTCGCCGCTGGTCTCGCGCAGGCCGCGGTCTGCCTGGCCCTCGCGTACGCGCGGGATCCGGTGCTGGTGATCGCGCTGGTGGCGCTCCTGGCGACCGGGCTCGCGGTCACTCAGCCGGCGATCGCCGCGCTGGTGCCGGTGATGGTCCGGCCAGAGGACCTGCCCCGGGCGGGCGCGCTCAACCAGACCGCCGGGACGCTCGGCGCGCTTGCCGGTCCGGCGCTGGCCGGGCTGCTCGTCGGGCAGTTCGGCACCCGGGTGCCGCTGCTCGTCGACGCGTTCAGCTACCTCGCGCTGGTGGCGGCCGGGCTGCTCATCCGTACCCGCAGGGGAGGGCGCCGGACGCCGGCCGCGGTCGCCGCGGCGGTCGCGCCCGCCTGGCGGCTGCGCCGTGACCCGCTGCTCACCGTGATGGTCGGCAGCGTGGCCGCGGTGATCGGCGCGGTCGGCGCGGTGAACGTGATCGAGGTCTTCTTCATCCGGGAGACGCTCGGCAGCAGCACCACCGTGTACGGCCTGGTCACCGGCTCCTGGACGCTCGGCATCGTGCTCGGCGCGTGGCTGTTCGCCCGGATCGCCCGCCGGCTCGCCGACGACGGCGCGCTGCTCGGGGCCGGGCTGGTGCTGCTCGGCGGATGCTGCCTGGCGGTGCTCGTCTCGGCCGCGGTGCCCTCGGCGTGGTTGCTCGTGCCGATCTGGCTGCTCGGCGGGGTGGGCAACGGGGGCGACAACGTCTTCAACAACCTGCTGCTGGCCCGGCGGGTGCCGGAGGCGGCGCGGGGCCGCGCGTTCGCCGTCTTCGGGGCGGCGGCGCAGGGCGCGGCGATGGGCGGCTACCTGGTCGGCGGCCTGCTGCTGGAGGTGGCCGGTCCGCGCGCGCTCGTCGCCGCATGCGGCGTGGCCGGTCTGCTGGTGGTGGTGGCGCTGGCCTGGCCGGTCCGCCGCGCGGTACGCGCCGAGCGTGCCGCCAACCGAGCGGCCACGCCTGCCGTCGCCGTGGCGGCGGGGCCCGTGTGACCGCTGGTGTTAAGAAGGGGCCCTTCCTCTACCGGAGGCGTTAACAAGGGGCCCTTCCTTCCCGCCGGGAGCGGAGTTCACCACTCGATCGGATCCCCCGGCGGCGAGGTCGGAGCCACGGCGATACGGTCGGGTCATGGCCGACCGCATCGCCCGCCCCCGCGTGGGGCACATCCAGTTCCTCAACTGCCTGCCCATCTACTGGGGGCTGATGCGGTCCGGCGCGCTGATCGACGTCGACCTGCACAAGGACTCGCCGGACCGGTTGAGCGCCGACCTGGTCGCCGGTGACCTGGACATCGGCCCGATCACGCTGGTGGAGTTCCTCAAGCACGCCGACGACCTGCTGCTCCTGCCGGACCTGGCGGTCGGCAGCGACGGGCCGGTGCTCTCGGTGAACGTGGTGTCCACCCGCCCGCTGGGCGAGCTGGACGGCGCCCGGGTGGCGCTCGGCTCCACGTCGCGTACCGGGGTGCTGCTGGCCCAGCTGCTGCTCGCCGAGCGGCACGGGGTGCGCCCGGAGTACTTCCGCTGCCCGCCGGACCTGACCCAGATGCTGCTGGAGGCCGACGCCGGGGTGCTGATCGGTGACGTGGCGCTGCGCGCCCTCTACGAGGCGCCGGCCAAGGGCCTCGAGGTGACCGACCTGGGGCAGGCGTGGCACGACTGGACCGGCCTGCCGATGGTGTTCGCCGTCTGGGCGGTACGCCGCGAGTTCGCCGCCGCCCACCCGGGCCTGGTCAAGGAGGTGCACGAGGCGTTCCTGCGCTCGCGTGACCTGTGCCTGGCCGAGCTGGACCAGGTGGCGGAGGCGGCGGCGCGCTGGGAGACGTTCGACGCGGCGACGCTCGCCACGTACTTCCGGGCGCTCGACTTCTCGCTCGGTGAGCGGCAGGTGGCCGGGCTGCGCGAGTTCGCCCGCCGGGCGGCCGCGTACGGGGAGGTGCCGGCGCTGCCGGCCGGCGGCCCGGAGTTCTTCCAGGGCTGACCGCGCCGCCGCCCGGGGCTCAGGCCGGCGGGCGGGCGCGTGGGCTCAGGTCGCTGGATTCGCGTGGCTCAGGTCGCGGGGCGCAGCAGCGCCTTGGTGATCCGTTCACAGGCGTCCATGCCGTACTCCCAGCCGCCCTCGACGCCGAACGGGGTGCGCAGCATCACGCCCATCGTCCAGGTGTCGCCGATGGCCAGGCAGTTGACGTGGTACTCCTCTTCCTTGTCCCGGTCGATCCACCCGTTCTTGATGGCGATCTTCTTCTGCTCGGCCGCCGGGAACGCCTTGCGGATGCCGAAGTCGCCGGGAGCGCGGACCTGGCGCATCTCGTTGAGCAGCCACTTGGTCCACTTCGGCCCGGCCGCGCGGCCGTCGTCGATGCAGAGACCGAGCCGGGCGGTGTCACGAGGGGACAGCTCGGTGCGGCTCCAGCCGCCGTCGGAGGCGACCTCGCTGTCGGTCAGCTTGCAGATCGAGATCAGCCGCTCGATCGAGTCCGAGCCGCCGACGTTCTCGTAGAACTCCTGGGCGCGGGTGTTGTCGCTGTCCCGGATGATCTTCGTGGCGTCGGCGAGCTTCGCATCGCTCGGCGTCTTGCCGTCCTCGGCGCTCAGGCGCAGGTAGTCGGCCACCACCCAGGACTTGATCAGGGACGCGGTCGTGCTGGTCTCGCCCATGTTCGCCGAGCCGATGATCTTCCCGGTGCGCTTGTCCAGCACGGACCAGGCGTACCAGCCCTTGATCTTGAGGCTGTCCAGGTTCTTCGCCTGGAACGGCAGCGGGGCGATCGACGGTGAGGGGGCGACGCGTGGCGCGTTGCGGTCGACGGACTGCTGAGTGGACCGCTCGTTCGTCGGTTCGGGACGCGAGTTCGCGGTCGCCTCCAGCGGCGAACCGGGGATCACACGAAGGGAGAGGCCGAGCAGGCCGACGAGGACCGCAGCCAGGGCGCTGAAGGCGAGTGGGCGCCGATAGCTGCCGGGCCGACGCCGGGCACCGGCCATCAGAGCTTCCCGACCGGCTGCTGCGGCACCTTGAGCGCGGCGCCGGGCTGCGGCGTCACGAGCTGGGTGGCCACGGCGGCGCACATCTTCGCACCGTACGGCAGGCCGGCGCGGCCCGGGTACCGCATCATCACGGAGAGACTCCACTTGTCGGTGAACGCCAGGCAGCTGACGTGCCAGTTGCCGTCGTAGGCGAGCTGGGTCCAGCCGTTCTTCATGTGCACCGGGCCCTGCGACTTGATCGTCGCCGGCAGGCCGTCGATGATGCCCCACCGGCCGCCGCCGGACCGCGCGCCCTGCTTGTTGACGCTGCCGGCCACCTTGGTCATCTCGCTGAGCAGCCACTTGGTCCACTTGGGCCCGGCGGCGCGGCCGTCGGCGATGCAGTCACCGAGGCGGACCGCGTCACGCGGGGACATCTCGGTGAAGCTCCACCAGCCCTTGTACTGGGGCACGTCGCCGGGCTTGGTGTCGGTCAGGCCGCAGATCCGGATCGCCCGCGCGATGACCGGGTCCGGCTTGCCGCCCGGCTGGGGCCGGTAGGAGCCGCCGGCCGCCCGGTAGACCATGTTCGCTCCGTCGTCGTCGCTGTTCCGGATCGCCAGGATCGCCGCCTTCTCAAGGTCGGCGGCCGGCTGCTTGTCGCCGAGCTGACGAAGGTAGTCGGCGACGATCCAGGCCTTGAGCATCGACTCGGTGGAGCTGGTCTGGTTCATGTTCTTCGCGCCGGTGACAGTGCCGGTCTCGCGGTCCATCAGGGCCCAGGAGAAGAACTCGCCCTTGAAGTTCACCGACACCGGGGCGTCGGCGAGCGTCGGGGGCGCAGGCGCGGTCGGCGTCGGCGCCGGGACCTGCGCACCGCCGCCGAGGCCGCCCGCGTCGCCGCCGCCGGCGAGCTTCGCGTACGCGGCCGGCACCAGCATGACGCCACCGATGAGGATCGCCACGACGGCGAGCACCATGGTCACGCGAGGTCGCATGAGTGGTGAGCTCCAGATGTCTGGCCGGGGGACCGGCGCTTCCGCATGGGTCCGGCCCGGTCGCCGACAGGCCGGGGGACGGTGGCCTGAACGGTGACGATCATGAAGCCGAACGGTTTGCCGGGGGGAAGTCTACTTCCGGACAGCTGTGATGCCAGGTCTCGACACCCGTGACTTTGCCGGGTGGGCGGGATATTGAGCCACTTTGCCGCGCTTGGGGGATTTCCTCTATTCCGAGTGATCGACATCACAGCTACCAGCGCCGATGGCGGCGCGCGCACGGCCGGTGACGCCAGGTGGCCCGGAAACCTGTTACACCCTCTGGTGTCGTTCGTGCCGAGCTGTAACACTGGCTGCATGTATGGCAATGACTTCGCCCCGCCCGAGGACGCTCCGGGCGGCGGCCTGCTCGGCGAGGTGGAGGCGGCGGAGGCGGCGCTGCGCGAGGCGGCGGCACGCGCCCGGCGCGGTGGCGCGGCCCCGGACGAGGACGTCGAGGCGTACTTCGCCGACGTCATCGGCGCCGACCAGAAGATCGAGCCCCGCGACTGGATGCCCGAGGCGTACCGCCGGACGCTGATCCGGCAGATCGCCCAGCACGCCCACTCCGAGATCATCGGCATGCAGCCGGAGGGCAACTGGATCAGCCGGGCGCCGTCGCTCAAGCGCAAGGCGATCCTGCTCGCGAAGGTGCAGGACGAGGCCGGTCACGGCCTCTACCTCTACGCGGCCGCCGAGACGCTCGGGATCAGCCGCGACGAGCTGGTGGACCTGCTGCTCGACGGCCGGCAGAAGTACAGCTCGATCTTCAACTATCCGACGCTGACCTGGGCCGACGTGGGCGCGATCGGCTGGCTCGTGGACGGCGCGGCGATCGTCAACCAGGTGCCCCTGTGCCGCTGCTCCTACGGGCCGTACGCCCGGGCCATGATCCGGGTCTGCAAGGAGGAGTCGTTCCACCAGCGGCAGGGCTACGAGATCCTGCACACGCTGGCGCACGGCACCGAAGCGCAGAAGGCGATGGCGCAGGACGCGGTGGACCGCTGGTGGTACCCGTCACTTGCCATGTTCGGCCCGCCGGACGGCGACTCGACGCACAGCGCCCAGTCCATGGCCTGGAAGATCAAGCGCTTCTCCAACGACGAGCTGCGCCAGCGCTTCGTCGACATGTGCGTCGGTCAGGCGGAGGTGCTCGGCCTCACCCTCCCCGACCCGGACCTGCGCTGGAACGACGAGCGGCAGGCGTACGACTACACCCAGCCCGACTACGCCGAGCTGATGCGGGTGATCAAGGGCGACGGGCCGTGCAACAGGGAGCGCATGGCGCACCGGCGCAAGGCGCACGCCGACGGCGCGTGGGTACGGGAGGCCGCCGCGGCGTACGCCGCGAAGCGGGCGAAGCGAAAGGAGCCGGTGGCGGCATGAGCGAACGCACCGAGCGAAGCGAGGGCCGTGAGGGCATGCCCAGCCAGCACGGCATGAACAGCGCGTCCTCTCCCCTGTGGGAGGTCTTCGTGCGGGCCCGCCGTGGCCTGTCGCACACCCACGTCGGCAGCCTGCACGCGCCCGACGCCGAGATGGCCCTGCGCAACGCCCGGGACCTCTACACCCGCCGTCAGGAGGGCGTCTCCATCTGGGTGGTGCCGGCGAGCGCGATCACCGCGTCCAGCCCGGACGAGAAGGACGCGTTCTTCGACCCGGCCGCCGACAAGGTCTACCGGCACCCCACCTTCTACGAGGTCCCCGAAGGGGCTGCGCACCTATGAGCCTGTTCGACTTTACGCTCGCCGTCGGCGACGACGCGCTGATCGCCGCGCAGCGCCTCGGTGATTGGACCTCCCGCGCGCCCGAGATGGAGGAGGACATCGCGCTCGCCAACATCGCCCTCGACCAGCTCGGCGCGGCGCGGCTGCTGCTCACGTACGCGGGCGAGCTGGAGGGCGCGGGCCGCGACGAGGACGACCTGGCCTACCTGCGCGACGACCGCGAGTTCCGCAACTGCCTGCTGGTCGAGCTGCCCAACGGCGACTTCGGCGTGACCATGGCGAAGCTGTTCTTCCTGGCCGCGTACCAGTCGCCGCTCTACACGGCGCTGGCCGGCTGCGCCGACGAACGGCTGGCGGCGGTCGGGGCGAAGGCGCGCAAGGAGTCGGCGTACCACCTGGACCACGCCGCGCTGTGGGTGAAGCGGCTCGGCGACGGCACCGAGGAGTCGCACCGGCGCATGCAGGACGCGGTCGACCAGGTGTGGCCGTACGTCCATGAGCTGTTCGCCCCGGACCCGGCGGCGCCGGCCGACCCGTCCACCCTTCGGGCCGACTTCGACGCCACCGTGTCCGCGGTGCTGGACGAGGCCACGCTGACCCGGCCGGAGACCGGCTGGGCACCCGGCGGCGGCCGGGACGGTCTGCACACCGAGCACCTCTCCTACCTGCTCGCCGAGATGCAGGTGCTGCACCGCGCCCACCCCGGAGCTCGCTGGTGAGCAGCGCGAGGGCGGCCGCGGCGGCGGTGGTGGACCCGGAGATCCGGGTCATCACCATCGACGAGCTGGGCATCCTGCGCGCTGTCGACGAGGAACCGGGTACCGGCCGGGTCGTCGTCACCATCACCCCCACCTACACCGGCTGCCCGGCGATGGACGTGATCCGGGAGGACATCCGCCGGGCGCTGGCCGCCGCCGGGCATCCGGACGCTGAGGTCCGCACCGTCTACCACCCGGCGTGGAGCACCGACTGGATCTCCGACACCGGCCGGGCCAAGCTCGCCGCCGCCGGCATCGCCCCGCCCGCGCCGCGCGGCGACGACACGGTGGTGCCGCTGACCCTCGCCGTACGCTGTCCGCGCTGCGGGTCGCCGGAGACCACCCAGATCAGCCGCTTCGGCTCCACCGCGTGCAAGGCGCTGTGGCGCTGCCGGTCCTGTTCCGAACCCTTCGACCACCTGAAGGCGCTGTGACTGTCACCATCACCCGGCCGGTCCGCCGCCGGCCGGTCTTCCACCCGCTGACCGTCGCCGCCGTGGACCGGCTCACCGACGACTCGGTGTCGATCACGTTCGCGGTACCGGAGGCGCTGCGCGAGACGTTCGCGTTCTCCGCCGGGCAGCACCTCACCGTCCGCCGTCCGGCCGACGGCGACGGCGAGGAGGTGCGGCGGTCGTACTCGATCTGCTCCACCCCAGACGAGCTGGCCCGGCACGGCCGGTTGCGGGTCGGGGTGCGTGAGGTTCCGGGCGGGGCGTTCTCCGCGTACGCCTGCGGCGCGCTGCGCGGCGGCGACACCGTCGAGGTGCTGCCGCCGCTGGGCCACTTCACCTCCGCGTTCACCCCGGACCGGGCCCGCCGGTACGGCGCGGTGGTCGCCGGTTCCGGCATCACCCCGGTCCTCGGGCTGGCCGCGACCGCGCTGGCCACCGAGCCGCGCAGCACGTTCACGCTCGTGTACGGCAACCGCACGGCGAACTCGGTGATGTTCGCCGAGGAGCTGGCCGACCTGAAGGACCGCTATCCGACCCGGCTGCACCTGGTGCACGTGCTGTCCCGCGAGATGGGCGAGTCGGCGCTGCTGTCCGGGCGGATCGACGCCGACCGGCTGACCCGGCTGCTCGACACCGTCGTACCCGGTGACGAGATCGAGGAGTGGTTCCTCTGCGGCCCGTACGGCATGGTGGTGGACGCCAAGGCGGTGCTGGCGGGTCGTGGCGTGCCGGACGCGGCGGTGCACACCGAGCTGTTCCACGTCGACGCCCCGCCGGAGCCGGTGCGGCGCGAGACCGACCGGCCCGGGGCCGGCACCGAGGTGACGATCCTGCTGGACGGGCGCTCGTCCAGCTTCACGATGGGCCGGGACGAGCGGGTGCTCGACGCGGCGCTGCGGGTGCGCGGCGAGTTGCCGTACGCCTGCAAGGGCGGGGTGTGCTCGACCTGCCGGGCCAAGGTGACGTCCGGTGAGGTGACGATGGCGCGCAACTACGCGCTGGAGCCCGACGAGGTCGCCGCCGGTTACGTGCTGACCTGCCAGTCCAGCCCGGTCACCGACGAACTCACTGTCGACTACGACGCCTAGCGGCGCCGCCGGTCAGAACACCACCGGCGGTGCCGTGGCGGCGCGGCCACGGGCCCGGCTGACGTGGCCGCGCCACCCGCCGACCAGCGCGAACAGGGTCCATCCCGCCGCGCCGAGCACGAGCATGCCCCGCTTCCCGTCCGGGTCCACGTCCCGCGCGTCGGCCAGTTCCACCTCGCCCCGCGGGTCGACGAGCACCGTCAGCCGCTGGCCGACCCGGTAGCCGGGGGAGCTGCCCCGGTAGACCAGCGGCTCGTCGAGCCGGCCGGTGTCGCCCTGGAGGGCGAACTCGTGCCGCTTGCCGGCGGTCTCCACGTCGGTGATGGTCACCTGCTGGGCGACGCCGCGCTCCCGAAGGACCGACTCCGGCGCGAGCTGCACGGTGCCCACCAGCACGAACAGGGCCGGCAGCACCGACAGGAGGGTCAGCCACCAGCCCCGGTGCAGCAGGCGCAGGCCGACCGCGAAGGCGAGGCAGCCGGCCAGGGCGACAGAGATCGGCACCGCGATCGGCAGTCCCACGGTGAGGTGGCCGACCACCGCGCTGACCGCGATCACAGCGAGGCCGAAGCCGACGAGCACGGCGGTCATGATGAGGGACCAGAGGGCGGAGCGGGCGCCGGCCACGCGTACGGGGGTGGGCGGGGGCGATACGACTGACACGCCGAGAGCGTAGGCGGGCGACGCCAGCGCTCCGCTTCCCGCGGTGGCGTTTCGGGTCGACCACCATCCGTGACGCGTAGAACGTTGCGTCCTACACTTGGCTCATGGAGCAGATCGCCGTCCGGGAGCTGAACCAGCACACCAGCCGGGTGCTGGCGCGGGTGCGCGCCGGTGAGACGGTCGAGGTGACCGATCGGGGTGAGCCGATCGCCCGTCTCGTCCCGGTGCTGGCCGGCGACGCGCTCCTCGGCCGGTTGGTGGCCGAGGGCCGGGCCGCGGCCCCGACCACGACCGGCCCGGTCCCGATGCCGCCGGTGCTCGGGGATCCCACGGTGGACGCCGCAGCCGCCCTGATCGAGGCGCGCGACGAGGAGCGCTGGTGATCTACCTCGACTCGGCGGCGGTCATCAAGATGCTGCGGCGGGAGGCGGAGACGCCGGATCTGCTCGGCTGGCTGAACGAGCGCGCCGGCACCGCCCTGGTGTCGTCGGCTCTCGTCGAGGTGGAGGTGCCACGGGCCTTGCGTCGTGCCGCACCACAGGCGCTGGTCGGCGTCCCCTCGGTGCTGGGACGTCTCTACCGGGTCGAGATCGACGCCACGGTCCGGGCGACCGCGGGCGCGTACCCGGAGGCGATGCTGCGCAGCCTCGACGCCGTCCACCTCGCCACCGCCGAGGTCCTGGCCCGGCAGGCGGCGGCCGAGTTCGTCGCGTTCGTCACGTACGACAAGCGGCTGCTGGAGGCGGCCAAGGCGATCGGGCTGCCGGTGGCCAGTCCGGGCATGCCCTGACCGGGTGGGTCTCTCGTCACCGGGTGAGGAGTGGCGTTTCCCGCCGTCGGGCCCGCGACGTACGCTCGGGGATGTGACGGCGAACCGGGAGATCGACGACATCCTGCAACGCGGCGCGGACGGCGGGCGGATCACGCCCGAGGAGGCGCTGCTGCTCTACACCGACGCGCCCTTCCACGCGCTGGGCGAGGCGGCCGACGCGGTACGGCGGCGCCGCTACCCGGACAACATCGTCACGTACCTCATCGACCGCAACATCAACTACACGAACGTCTGCGTGACGGCGTGCAAGTTCTGCGCGTTCTACCGGGCCCCCAAGCACAAGGAGGGCTGGACCCACCCGACCGAGGAGATCCTGCGCCGTTGCGGCGAGGCGGTCGAGCTGGGCGCCACCCAGGTCATGCTCCAGGGCGGGCACCACCCGGACTACGGCGTCGAGTACTACGAGGAGCTGTTCTCCTCGGTCAAGAAGGCGTACCCGCAGCTCGCGATCCACTCGATCGGCCCGAGCGAGATCCTGCACATGGCGAAGGTCTCCGGCGTGAGCCTGGACGAGGCCATCGCCCGGATCAAGGCCGCCGGGCTGGACTCGATCGCCGGTGCCGGCGCCGAGATGCTGCCGGACCGGCCGCGTAAGGCGATCGCGCCGCTGAAGGAGTCCGGCGCGCGCTGGCTGGAGGTCATGGAGCTGGCGCACCGGCAGGGCCTGGAGTCGACGGCCACCATGATGATGGGCACCGGCGAGACCAACGCCGAGCGCATCGAGCACCTGCGGATGATCCGCGACGTGCAGGACCGCACCGGCGGTTTCCGGGCCTTCATCCCGTGGACGTACCAGCCGGAGAACAACCACCTGAAGGGCCGCACCCAGGCGACCACGATGGAATACCTGCGCCTGGTCGCGGTGGCCCGCCTGTTCTTCGAGACGGTCCCGCACCTGCAGGCGTCCTGGCTGACCACCGGCAAGGACGTCGGGCAGCTCGCGTTGCACATGGGCGTGGACGACCTCGGCTCGATCATGCTGGAGGAGAACGTCATCTCCTCGGCCGGTGCCCGGCACCGGTCGAACCTGCACGAGCTGATCGGCATGATCCGGTCGGCCGACCGGATCCCGGCCCAGCGGGACACGCTCTACAACCGGCTCGCGGTGCACCACACGCCGGCCGACGACCCGAGCGACGACCGCGTCGTCTCGCACTTCTCGTCGATCGCCCTGCCCGGCGGCGGCGCCGGGAAGTCGCTGCCGCTGGTCGAGGTCAACTGACCGGGTTCCGCCGTTCGGCCGGTCGGTGTCCGTCGTGCGGCCGGAGCTCCGCCCGTTTCCGGTGAAGCTTGCGCCAGAGGTCTTCACCTGCGTGATCACCGGCGGCTAGCCTGCCCGCGCGACACCACCGATCCGGGCCGCTAGCAGGCAGGTAACAGGTCGGCGGCGACCCGGTCGAGCACGGCCCGGTGAGCCGACGACGCCATTACGCTTGCGGCGTCCGTCGGACCGTCGTCCTCCATCGGCCCATGAGGGCCGTTCATATAACGCACCGCGGCAGGGGCGGGATGGGTGACCATCCCGCCCCTGCCGTGTGCCGGGATCGATGAAGGAGCGCACCGGCGACTGACCCGGGGGGAGGCGGGGGCGGCGCGGCTGGCAGAGTGGAGGGGTGAGCCGTACCCCGCAGGGCCAGCGCGCCAGCCTGGACAAGCAGCCGCACGAGGTCGCCGCGATGTTCGACGGTGTCGCGGCCCGCTACGACCTGACGAACACCGTCCTGTCGTTCGGGCAGGACCGGTCGTGGCGGCGGGCCACCCGTGCGGCGCTCGGGTTGCGGCCGGGTGAGCGGGTGCTGGACGTGGGCGCCGGCACCGGTGTGTCGACCGAGGAACTGGCCCACTCCGGGGCGTACGCGGTCGGCGCGGACCTGTCGCTGGGCATGCTGTACGCGGGCAAGCGCACCCGTCCGTCGGTGCCGCTGCTGGCCGGGGACGCGCTGCGGTTGCCGTTCGCCGACGCGAGCTTCGACGCGGTGACCATCTCCTTCGCGCTGCGCAACGTCAACGACACCGACGCGGCACTGGCCGAGCTGGCCCGGGTGACCCGGCCGGGCGGGCGGCTCGTGGTCTGCGAGTTCAGCACTCCGGTGAACCCGGCGTTCCGCACGGTCTACCTGTCGTACCTGATGCGGTCGTTGCCGGCGGTGGCCCGCGCGGTGTCGAGCAACCCGGACGCCTACGTCTATCTCGCGGAGTCGATCCGGGCCTGGCCGGACCAGGCGGCGCTGGCCGCGCGGATCGGCGCGGCCGGCTGGGGCCGGGTGGCGTGGCGCAACCTGACCGGCGGCGTCGTGGCGCTGCACCGGGCCGTCCGAAACTGACCGTCCGACCAGCCGACGCTGGTCATTTCGTGAATATCCGATTTTGGTCTACTTTGTCCCGTAGGCTCGCCCCCATGACGGGACCAGACCAGGCCGCCACCGGCGACGACGCCGCCGAGCTGATCGCGCAGCTCCGCGAGCTGGCCGGCGCGGATCCCGCAGATGTCCGGCAGGTCGTCGCCGAGGTGCTCGCCGCGCTGGACCGGGCCGCCGGTGGCGCGTTGCGCGACCATCTGCCCGAGGCCATCCGCCTCGACGCCGGGCTCGGACCGGCCGCGCAGGCGCGCCCCTGACCGGTCTCGACGCTCTTACCGGCGCGTTTCCGCGAAGTTAGGCCCCCCTCAGCGCGTACTGGTGTAACGCCGGTCATAGACTCCAACCGGATCGGCTTGTGAAGCATTTCACGAGCATGCGGGAGGAGGCGCGGATGACCGCGGTGGAGAACGACGCCGACGTCATCGTCGTGGGCGCCGGTCCCGGAGGATCGGCCACGGCGTACCACCTGGCGCGGCACGGCGTACGCGTGCTGCTGCTGGAGAAGACGGAGTTTCCCCGGGAGAAGGTCTGCGGCGACGGGCTCACGCCCCGCGCCGTGCGGCAGCTGATCCGGATGGGCGTGGACACCTCGCCCGAGGCGGGCTGGCTGCACAACAAGGGCCTCCGGGTGATCGGCGGCGGCATACGCCTGGAACTGGACTGGCCCGACCTGGCCAGCTTCCCCAACTACGGCCTGGTGCGCACCCGGCTCGACTTCGACGACCTGCTCGCCCAGCGTGCGGTCGCCGCCGGGGCGAAGCTGCAGACCAGCGTCAACGTCCTCGGGCCGGTGCTCGGCGCCGACGACCGGGTGATCGGCGTGCAGGCCGAGGTCGGCCCGGACAAGGAACCCGCCACGTTCCACGCGCCGCTCGTGGTCGCCGCCGACGGCGTCTCCGGCCGCTTCCCGCTCGCGCTCGGGCTCGCCAAGCGGGAGGACCGCCCGATCGGCGTGGCCGTCCGCCGCTACTACCGCTCGCCCGCCAAGCACGACGACGACTACCTGGAGTCCTGGCTGGAGCTGCGGGCCAAGGGCAGCGACGCGCTGCTGCCCGGCTACGGCTGGATCTTCGGCCTCGGCGACGGCCGGGTGAACGTCGGCCTGGGCGTGCTGAACTCCTCCTCGGCGTTCGGCAAGACGAACTACCGCAAGCTGCTCACCGACTGGCTCGCGAACACCCCCGAGGACTGGGGGATGACCGACGAGTCCAACGCGGAGGGTCCGATCCTCGGCGCCGCGCTGCCGATGGGCTTCAACCGCGTCCCGCACTACACCCGCGGTGTGCTGCTGGTCGGTGACTCCGGCGGCATGGTCAACCCGTTCAACGGCGAGGGCATCGCGTACGCGATGGAGTCGGGCGAGATGGCCGCGGAGGTCGTGGTGCAGGCGCTGGCCCGCCCGGCCGGCGCGGAGCGGGAGCGGGCGCTGATGGCGTACCCGCAGGAGCTGAAGGCCCGCTTCGGCGGCTACTACCGGCTCGGCGGCGTCTTCGTGAAGCTCATCGGCCGCCCCGAGATCATGCGGATGGCGACCAAGCACGGCATGCCGCACCCGATGCTCATGCGCTTCGTGCTCAAGCTGCTGGCCAACCTGACCGACCCGCGCGGCGGGGACGCGATGGACCGGGTCATCAACGCGATGACGAAGGTGGCCCCGGCCGTGTAGGAGACGACCGGCCCGAGGCGGAACCCCCACGGGCCGGACAGAGATCGACCCCGCCGACCGAGGTCGTGAGGGACGTGAATAGTGTGATTTTGGCCAACCACCGAGGTCAGGGAAGGACGAGCAGGGGACAACGATGACGCTCTCTCCTTACGCACCCATCATCGGGCTGTTCGCCCTCGCTGCGGCGTTCGCGCTGTTCTCCGTGGCCGCTGCCCGACTCGCCGGCCCGCGGCGTCTGAACAAGGCCAAGCTCGAGGCGTACGAGTGTGGCATCGAGCCGAGCCCGCAGCCGGTCGGCGGCGGCCGGTTCCCGATCAAGTTCTACCTGACGGCGATGCTCTTCATCGTCTTCGACATCGAGATCATCTTCCTCTACCCCTGGGCGGTCTCCTTCGACGCCCTGCCGATCTTCGGCTTCGTGGAGATGGTCCTGTTCATCGTCGCGGTCTTCGTCGCGTACGCCTATGTCTGGCGTCGCGGCGGCCTGGACTGGGACTGAGGAGGTAGCAGATGGGCATCGAGGAGAAGCTCCCCTCCGGCGTCCTGCTCACCAGCGTCGAGAAGCTGGTCAACTGGACGCGGAAGACCTCGGTCTGGGGCGCCACGTTCGGTCTGGCCTGCTGCGCCATCGAGATGATGGCGGCGGGCGGCCCGCACTACGACATGGGCCGCTGGGGCATGGAGGTCTTCCGCGCCTCGCCCCGCCAGGCGGACCTGATGATCGTGGCCGGCCGGGTGAGCCAGAAGATGGCCCCGGTCCTGCGCCAGATCTACGACCAGATGGCCGAGCCCCGCTGGGTCATCTCGATGGGCGTCTGCGCCAGCAGCGGCGGCATGTTCAACAACTACGCCATCGTGCAGGGCGTCGACCACGTCGTACCGGTCGACATGTACCTTCCCGGCTGCCCGCCCCGGCCGGAGATGCTCATCGACGCGGTGCTCAAGCTGCGCGAGAAGATCATGCACGAGCCGCTGGGCCCGAACGGCCGCAAGATGCTGGAGGCCCGCCAGGCGCGCGGCGACGTGCCGGTGGTGCCGTACGGCTCGATGCCCTCGTCGTACCGCAGCGACAAGGCCCGGCGTGCCGAGTGGACGAAGGCGGTCCGCGAGGGGCGTGAGGAGCAGCTGCGGATCGAGAACTGGATGAAGGCGCAGAACCACCTTCAGGCGTCGCATAGGGGCCCGAAATGAGCAACGACAAGAACAACGACGGCGGGGTGCCGGTACCCACCACCCCGGCCGGTGCCAGCTCCACCGCCCCGGCGGAGTACCCGCCGGCCGGCCCGGCCGGCCGGGGCATGTTCGGCAACCAGGGCACCGGTGACGTCTCCGGCTACGGCGGCCTGGTCCGCCCGCGCAAGCCCATCGAGGAGGCGGCCCGGCCGTACGGGAGCTACTTCGACGAGGTGCGGGACGCGCTGGAGGAGGCGTACCCGGACTTCGGCGACGCGATCGAGAAGGTCGTGGTCGACCGGGGCGAGCTGACTCTGCACGTCCGCCCGGAGCGGATCGCCGAGGTCTGCCAGGTGATGCGCGACGACCTCGCGCTGCGCTTCGAGCTGTGCTCCTCGGTGTCCGGTGTGGACTACCTGGGCGCGCAGGAGCGCCGCCTGCACGTGGTCTACCACCTGACCTCGATGACCTACCGCCGCATCGTCCGGCTGGAGGTGGCGGTCTCCGTCGAGGACCCGCACGTCCCGAGCGTCACCGCCGTCTACCCGACCGCCGACTGGCAGGAGCGGGAGACGTACGACATGTTCGGCGTCGTCTTCGACGGCCACCCCGCCCTGACCCGGATCCTCATGCCGGACGACTGGGAGGGGCACCCGCAGCGCAAGGACTACCCGCTGGGCGGCGTCCCCGTCGAGTACAAGGGTGCGGAGATCCCCCCGCCGGACCGTAGGAGGTCGTACCAATGACCACGTCGAACTACGCGACCGAGCGCGAGACGACCGAGGGCAAGGTCTTCACCGTCACCGGCGGGGACTGGGACGAGGTCGTCTCCGGCACGGACCCGATCAACGACGAGCGGATCGTCGTCAACATGGGTCCGCAGCACCCGTCCACCCACGGCGTGCTGCGGCTGGTCCTGGAGCTGGAGGGTGAGACGGTCCGCGAGGCCCGCTCGGTCGTCGGCTACCTGCACACCGGCATCGAGAAGAACCTGGAGTACCGCAACTGGGTCCAGGGTTCGACGTTCGTGACCCGGATGGACTACCTCTCGCCGCTGTTCAACGAGACGGCGTACGCGCTCGCGGTGGAGAAGCTGCTCGGCATCACCGACGACATCACCGAGCGGGCCACCACCATCCGCGTGCTGATGATGGAGCTCAACCGGGTCTCGTCGCACCTGGTCTGGCTGGCGACCACCGCCATGGAGCTGGGCGCGATCAACATGATGCTGTACGGCTTCCGCGAGCGGGAGTACGTCCTCGACATCTTCGAGACCATCACCGGCCTGCGGATGAACCACGCGTACGTGCGGCCGGGCGGTGTGGCGCAGGACGTCCCGGACGACGCGATCCGCAAGATCCGCGACTTCCTCCAGCTGATGCCGAAGCGGCTCAAGGAGTACGAGAACCTGCTGTCCGGTCAGCCGATCTGGCTGGAGCGTACGCAGCACGTCGCGGTGCTCGACGTGACCGCCTGCATGGCGCTCGGCGTCACCGGCCCGGTGCTGCGGTCCGCGGGTCTCGCCTGGGACCTGCGCAAGACGATGCCGTACTGCGGATACGAGACGTACGAGTTCGACGTGCCGACGCACACCGACGGTGACGTGTGGGGCCGCTACCTGGTCCGGGTGGCGGAGATCCGCGAGTCGCTGAAGCTGATCGAGCAGGCGCTGGACCGCCTGAAGCCCGGCCCGGTGATGGTGTCCGACAAGAAGATCGCGTGGCCGGCGCAGCTGGCCATCGGCGTGGACGGCATGGGCAACTCGCTGGAGCACGTCGCCAAGATCATGGGTCAGTCGATGGAGTCGCTGATCCACCACTTCAAGCTCGTCACCGAGGGCTTCCGGGTTCCGCCGGGCCAGGTGTACGTCGGCATCGAGTCGCCCCGCGGCGAGCTGGGCGTGCACGCGGTGTCCGACGGCGGCACCCGGCCCTACCGGGTGCACTACCGGGAGCCGAGCTTCGTCAACCTCCAGGCCCTCCCGGCGATGGCCGAGGGCGGCCTGATCGCCGACGTGATCGCCGGCGGCGCCTCGCTGGACCCCGTGATGGGTGGTTGTGACCGATGAGCTTTACCGAAACGACTCGCGCCCGGGCCCGGGAGATCATCGCCCGGTACCCGGCGGACCGGTCCCGCTCGGCGCTGCTGCCGCTGCTGCACCTGGTCCAGTCCGAGGAGGGCTACGTCTCCCCGGCCGGTGTCGAGTTCTGCGCCGAGGTGCTCGGGCTCAACAAGGCCCAGGTCGGCGCCGTCGCCACCTTCTACACCATGTACAAGCGCAAGCCGACCGGTGACTACCTGGTGAGCGTCTGCACAAACACCATGTGCGACGTGCTCGGCGGGCAGAAGGTCTACGACACCCTGGCCGAGCACCTCGGCGTCGGGCACGAGGAGACCACCGCCGACGGGAAGATCACCCTGGAGCACGCCGAGTGCCTGGCGGCGTGCGACTACGGCCCGGTGATGACAGTCAACTACGACTTCTTCGACAACGTGGAGCCGCAGGCCGCTGTCGACGTGGTCGAGGAGCTGCGTGCCGGCGGCCGGCCGATGCCGACCCGTGGGGCGCGGCTGTGCACGCTCAAGGAGATGGCGGTCCAGCTCGCCGGTTTCGCCGACGAGCGTGACGGTGCGGTGGCCGACGGCGGGCCGGGCGAGCCGAGCCTGCGCGGTCTGCGCCTGGCCGAGCAGCACGGCGTCTCGGTGCCGGGCTTCGACCCGAAGACGCCGATCCGCAGCAAGGCCGAGGCCGACCGGGCCGCCGCCGAGGCGAAGGCGAAGTCCGAGGCCGCGAAGCCGGCCCCCGCGTCCGAGCCGGCCAAGCCGGAGGCGGCGACCGGCAGCACCGCGCCGGACGTGAAGGCGCCGGACGCCAAGTCGCCGCAGGTGCGTACCGCCGAGACCCGGCAGCCGGACGCGAGCACCCCGGCGCCGGACGCCCCGGGCACCAAGGTCCCGGTGGACGGACCGGCACCGGCGCCGCGCGACGCGCGGGCGGCGGAGGCGGCCGGCGTGGCGTCGAACCCGCCGGCCGGTGACGGCAAGCCCGCCGGCGACGCGGCCGGCGCGCAGGAGCGCAACCTCAAGGAAGCGGAGTCCGGTACGGGCGCGGACGGCGCCGACCCGGCGGACGCGAGCGGAACGGGGGTCCGGAAGTGACCACTCCTCGGCCGGAGACGCTGGCCAAGCTCACGCCGGTGCTCACCAAGCGCTGGCTCTCGCCGGACGCGTGGCGGCTCGGCACCTACGAGAAGCTGGACGGCTACGCCGCCCTGCGCAAGGCGCTCAACGCGCACCCGGACGACCTGATCCAGCTGGTCAAGGACTCCGGACTGCGTGGCCGGGGCGGCGCGGGCTTCCCGACCGGTCTCAAGTGGGGCTTCATCCCGCAGGGCGACGGGAAGCCGCACTACCTGGTGGTGAACGCCGACGAGGGCGAGCCGGGCACCTGCAAGGACCTGCCGCTGATGACCCACGACCCGCACTCGCTGGTCGAGGGCGTCATCATCGCCTCGTACGCGATCCGGGCCAACCGGGCGTACATCTACATCCGCGGTGAGGCGGTGCACGCCGCCCGGCGGCTGCGCAGCGCCGTCGACGAGGCGTACGCCAAGGGTTACCTCGGCCGGAACATCCTCGGCTCGGGCTTCGACCTGGACCTGGTGGTGCACTCCGGCGCCGGTGCGTACATCTGCGGTGAGGAGACCGCGCTGCTGGACTCGCTGGAGGGCTTCCGCGGCCAGCCCCGGCTGCGTCCGCCGTTCCCGGCGACCCACGGCCTGTACGCCAGCCCGACCGTCGTCAACAACGTCGGCACCATCGCCAGCGTGCCGTACATCGTGCTCGGTGGCGCGGACTGGTGGAAGACGATGGGCACGGAGAAGTCGTCCGGCCCGATGATCTACTCGCTGTCCGGCCGGATCGCCAACCCCGGCCAGTACGAGTGCTCGATGGGCATCACCCTGCGCGAGCTGATCGAGCTGGCCGGCGGCATGAAGCCCGGGCACAACCTGAAGTTCTGGACCCCGGGTGGCTCGTCGACGCCGCTGCTGACCGCCGAGCACCTGGACGTGCCGCTGGACTTCGAGGGGGTGGCGGCGGCCGGCTCGATCCTGGGCACCACCGCCACGCAGATCTTCTCCGACCAGGACTGCCCGGTGTACGCGACCTACCGGTGGCTGGAGTTCTACCACCACGAGTCGTGCGGCAAGTGCACCCCGTGCCGGGAGGGCAACTACTGGATGGTCCGGGTCTACCGGCGCATCCTGGCCGGCCAGGGCACCCACGAGGACCTGGACACCCTGCTCGACACCTGCGACAACATCCTCGGCCGTTCGTTCTGCGGTCTGGGTGACGGCGCGACCAGCTCGGTGACCTCGTCGCTGAAGTACTTCAAGCAGGACTACCTCGACTACATCGAGGGACGTACCGCGCCGAAGCTCTCCGACAAGTCTCTGGTTGGAGCTCACTGATGAGCGCGAGGAACGAGCTTGCGAGTCCCGCAGTCGCGATTGGAAGGCGACGCTGATGACCGACGTAGCCAAGCAGACCGAGACCGTCACGCTGACCATCGACGGCGTCGAGGTCACCGCGCCCAAGGGCGCGCTGCTGATCCGCGTCGCCGAGCAGCTCGGCACCGAGATCCCGCGCTTCTGCGACCACCCGCTGCTGGCTCCGGCCGGCGCCTGCCGGCAGTGCCTGGTGGAGGTGGAGGGCCAGCGCAAGCCGGTCGCCTCCTGCACCCAGACAGTCGCCGACGGCATGGTGGTGCGGACGCAGCTCACCTCCCCGGTCGCCAAGAAGGCCCAGGAGGGGGTGATGGAGCTGCTGCTCCTCAACCACCCCCTGGACTGCCCGATGTGCGACAAGGGCGGCGAGTGCCCGCTGCAGAACCAGGCGATGTCCACCGGCCGGACGGACTCGCGGTTCCACGAGCACAAGCGGGAGTACCCGAAGCCGCTGCCGATCAGCACCCAGGTGCTGCTCGACCGTGAGCGTTGCGTGCTCTGCCAGCGGTGCACCCGGTTCTCCGAGGAGATCGCCGGGGACAAGTTCATCGACCTGATGGGACGCTCCTCGCACGAGGAGATCAACATCTACCGGGACGAGGAGTACGGCGAGGACGGCGACGCCGGTGACGTCCCGTTCAACTCCTACTTCTCCGGCAACACCGTGCAGATCTGCCCGGTGGGCGCGCTGACCGGCGCGCAGTACCGGTTCCGGGCCCGCCCGTTCGACCTGGTCTCCACGCCCAGCGTCTGCGAGCACTGCTCGGCCGGCTGCGCCCAGCGCACCGACTGGCGGCGCGGCAAGGTGCTGCGCCGGCTGGCCGGCGACGACCCGGCGGTGAACGAGGAGTGGAACTGCGACAAGGGTCGCTGGGGCTTCCAGTACACCCGCGCGTTCGACCGGATCAGCACCCCGATGGTGCGCGACGAGAAGACCGGTGAGCTGCGCGAGGCGTCCTGGAGCGAGGCGCTGACCCGGGCCGCCGAGGGGCTGCGCGCGGCCCGCGACGGCGCGACCGGCACGGCGGTGCTGACCGGCGGCCGGCTGACAGTCGAGGACGCCTACGCGTACGCGAAGTTCGCCCGCATCGCGCTGCACACGAACGACATCGACTTCCGGGCCCGCCCGGTCTCCCGCGAGGAGGCCGACTTCCTGGCCAGCAGCGTCGCCGGGGTCACCGACGTGACCTACACGGACGTGGAGAACGCGCCCGCCGTGGTGCTCGTCGGCCTGGAGCCGGAGGAGGAGTGCCCGATCCTCTTCCTGCGGCTGCGCAAGGCGTACCTGAAGAAGAAGCTCACCGTGTACGCGCTCGCGCCGTTCGCCACGCGCGGCCTGGAGAAGCTCGGGGCCAAGCTGGCCCGGGTGGTGCCCGGCGAGGAGGCCGGCGTGCTGGCCGAGCACGCCACGGTGGCCGAGGCGCTGGGTCAGCCCGGCGCGATCCTCATCGTCGGCGAGCGCCTGGCCGAGGTGCCGGGCGGCCTGTCGGCGGCGGCGGACGTCGCCCGGCGTACCGGTGCCCGGCTGGTCTGGGTGCCGCGGCGCGCGGGTGACCGCGGCGCTGTCGACGCGGGCTGCCTGCCCAACCTGCTCCCCGGCGGCCGGGTCGTCACCGAGCCGGCCGCGCGCGCGGAGCTGGGCGAGGCGTGGGACATCCCGGCCGGGGTGATCCCCAGCCAGGCCGGCCGCGACACCGACGGCATCCTCACCGCCGCCGCGAACGGCCAGATCGGCGCCCTGGTGGTGGCCGGCGTCGACCCGGCCGACCTGGCCGACCCGCGCCTGGCCGAGTCCGCACTGGACGCGGTGCCGTTCCTGGTCAGCCTGGAACTGCGGATGAGCGCGGTGTCCCGCCGCGCCGACGTGGTCCTGCCGGTCGCGCCGGTGGTCGAGAAGGCCGGCAGCTTCCTGGACTGGGAGGGCCGGCTGCGCACGTTCGAGAAGGTGCTGGACACCGGCGCGATGACCGACGCCCGCATCCTCGACGCGCTCGCCGCGCAGCTCGACGTGCGGCTGGGCACCGGTGACGTGCCGAGCATCCGGCGCGAGCTGGGCGCGCTGCCGCGCACCCGGGTCGAGCGTCCGTCGGCGCCCTCGGTCGAGCCGGCCGCCGTTCGGCAGCCCGGACCGGGCGAGGCGGTGCTCGCCACCTGGCACCAGCTGATCGACCTGGGCAGCCTCACCGACGGCGACGAGCACCTCGCCGGCACCGCCCGCCCGCCGGTGGTCCGGCTCGGCAAGGGCACCGCCGAGGCGCTCGGTGTCGCCGACGGTGACCCGGTCACGGTGGGCACCGACCGCGGCGCGATCACGCTGCCGGCGGCGATCACCGAGATGCCCGACGGCGTCGTCTGGCTGCCGACCAACTCACCCGGCTCCACCGTGCGGCGCGGCCTCGGCGCGACGTCCGGCGACGTGGTGAGCGTCTCCGCAGTCGGGAACGAAAGGTGGGTGCAGTGAACCCCGTCATCCTCGCGGCGCAGGACCCGACGCTTGCCGACTTCGGCAAGGACCCGTGGTGGCTGGTCCTCGGCAAGATCCTGTTCGCGTTCGTCGTCGCCGTGGCGGCCACGCTGCTCGGCGTCTGGTTCGAGCGCCGGGTCGTCGGCCGCATGGCGGTGCGGCCCGGCCCCAACCAGGCCGGCCCGTTCGGTCTGCTCCAGACGCTCGCCGACGGCGTGAAGCTGGCCTTCAAGGAGGACATCCTCCCGCGCAAGGCCGACAAGGTCGTCTACTTCTTCGCCCCGGTGATCTCCGTGGTCTGCGCGGTCACCGCACTGTCGGTGATCCCGTTCGGGCCGATGGTGAGCATCTTCGGGCACCGGACGCCGCTGCAGGTCACCGACGTGTCGGTGGCGGTGCTGGTGGTGCTGGCCTTCTCCTCGCTCGCCGTGTACGGCATCGTGCTCGGCGGCTGGGCCAGCGGCTCCACCTACCCGCTGCTCGGCGGTCTGCGCTCGGCGGCCCAGCTGGTCTCGTACGAGGTCACCATGGGCCTGAGCGTGGTCGCGGTGTTCATGACCGCGGGCACCATGTCGACGAGCGGGATCGTCGCCGCGCAGGGCGACGGCACCCGGCTGAGCATCGGCGGCTTCGACCTCGCCGCGCCCGGCTGGTACGCGATCCTGCTGCTGCCCAGCTTCATCATGTTCTTCATCGCCATCGTCGGTGAGACCAACCGGGCGCCGTTCGACCTGCCCGAGGCGGAGTCGGAGCTGGTGGCCGGCTTCCAGACCGAGTACAGCTCGCTGAAGTTCGCGCTGTTCATGCTCAGCGAGTACGTCGCGATGGTGACCATGTCGGCGTTCACCGTGACGCTGTTCCTCGGCGGCTGGCACGCGCCGTGGCCGATCACCATCTGGTCGGGCGCCAACGACGGCTGGTGGCCGATGCTGTGGTTCTTCGGCAAGGTCATCATGCTGGTGTTCGTCTTCGTCTGGCTCCGCGGCACGCTGCCCCGGCTCCGGTACGACCAGTTCATGCGGTTCGGCTGGAAGGTGCTGCTGCCGCTGAACCTGGTCTGGATCATGGTGCTCGCCGGGCTGCGCTCGATCGAGGACTGGCAGACCCGGGACCGGCTGCTCGTCACCGCCGTCGGCGCGGGCGTGCTGCTGCTGGCCACGCTCTTCTGGCCGTCGCGGAAGAAGGAGCCGAAGCCGTCGCTGCAGGAGCAGGCGGACACCCGGCCGTACGGCAGCTTCCCGTTGCCGCCGATGGATCTTCAGGTTCCGCCGAGCCCGCGTACCAAGCGCGTGCTCGCCGAGCGGGAGCCGGCCAACGTGGTCGCCGGCCCGGACTCCAGGGAGGTGTGACGTGGGCGCGATCACCGGAACGTTCAAGGGCTTCGGTGTCACCTTCTCGCACATGTTCAAGAAGGTCGTCACCACCGACTACCCGTTCAAGCCGCCGGTCTCGGCGCCGCGCTACCACGGGCGGCACATCCTCAACCGGCACCCGGACGGGCTGGAGAAGTGCATCGGCTGCGAGCTGTGCGCCTGGGCCTGCCCGGCCGACGCGATCTATGTGGAGGGTGGCGACAACACCGAGGAGCAGCGCTTCTCCCCGGGTGAGCGGTACGCCAGCACCTACCAGATCAACTACGCCCGGTGCATCTTCTGCGGGCTCTGCATCGAGGCCTGCCCGACCCGTTCGCTCACCATGAGCAACGAGTACGAGCTGGCCCGCGACAACCGGCAGGACCTGATCTTCACCAAGGAGCAGCTGCTCGCTCCGCTGCTCGAAGGCATGGAGCAGCCGCCGCACCCGATGCGGCTGGGCGACAGCGAGAAGGACTACTACGTCGGCGCGCTCACCAACCCGGGCACCTCGGCCGGCGCCGAGCGCTCGCCGATGGGCCCCGGCCGGTACCAGGTGGAGGAGCACCCGGGCGTGACCTTCCCCGGCGCCGAGCAGGCCGAGCAGCGGTCCGCCGCCGCGGCGGGCAAGGGAGGCAAGGCATGACCTCGGCAACGGTGCTCGCCGCCGCCGGCCAGGTGTCCGGGGGTGAGGAGGTCACCTTCTGGATCCTCGCCCCGCTGGCCCTGCTCGGCGCGGTCGGCATGGTGTGGGCCCGCAACGCGGTCCACTCCGCGCTCTGGCTGGTGCTGACCATGCTCTGCCTGGGCGTGTTCTACGTGCTCCAGGCCGGGCCGTTCATCGGCATGGTGCAGATCATCGTCTACACCGGCGCGATCATGATGCTGTTCCTGTTCGTGCTGATGCTCGTCGGCCGGGACGCGTCCGACTCGCTCATCGAGACGCTGCGCGGCCAGCGGGTCGCCGCCGTGGTCCTCGGGCTCGGCTTCGCCGGCCTGGTGGGCACCGGCCTCTACCGCGCGCTCGACGGCGTCCAGCCGGTCGGTCTCGACGAGGCGAACGGCGAGGGCAACGTCCAGGGCATCGCCCGGCTGCTGTTCACCAAGTACGTCTTCGCCTTCGAGCTGACCTCGGCGCTGCTGATCACCGCCGCCGTCGGCGCGATGGTGCTGGCGCACGTGGAGCGGCGCAAGGCGGACCGGATGGACCAGATCGCCACCATGAAGGCGCGGTTCCGCCCCGGCAACTACCCCGGACCGAAGCCCGGCCCGGGCGTCTACGCCACGTCCTCCTCGGTGGCCACCCCGGCCCGTCTGCCCGACGGCCGGCTGACCGACCGCAGCATTCCGGAGATCATGCCGGTGCGCGAGCTGACGGCCGAGGAGACCGCACCGAAGGGGACCGAAAAATGACCCCGGACTACTACCTCATCCTCGCGGCGGTGCTGTTCACCATCGGCGCCGTGGGCGTGCTGGTCCGGCGCAACGCGATCGTGCTGTTCATGTGCATCGAGCTGATGCTCAACGCGGCCAACCTGACCCTGGTCACGTTCAGCCGGATCAACGGCGACCTGAACGGCCAGATCATGGCGTTCTTCGTGATGGTGGTCGCGGCGGCCGAGGTCGTGGTCGGGCTCGCGATCATCATGGCGATCTTCCGGACCCGGCGCTCGGCCAGCGTCGACGACGCCAACCTGCTGAAGTACTGAGGGGCTCGTGGTGGAACAGATTCTGACGATCGCCCAGTCTGAGCCAGCCGAAGCCGTCACCTTCGCCACGGCGGACGGGATGCTGGGCAGTGTCTGGCTGCTGGTGGCGATCCCGCTGGTCAGCGCGGCGATCCTGCTGCTGCTCGGCAAGCGGGCCGACCGCTGGGGCCACTGGCTGGGCGTGGGCGCCATCGGTGCCGCGTTCGTGCTCGGGCTCACCTACTTCCTCCAGCTGCGCGGGCTGGAGAACAAGCAGGTCGAGCTGAGCCTCTGGGACTTCATGGCGGTCGGCAACCTGAAGGTCGACTTCGGTCTGCTCTTCGACCCGCTGGCCGCGGTCTTCGTCCTGCTGATCACCGGGGTGGGCTTCCTGATCCACCTCTACGCCGTGGAGTACATGGCGCACGACGCGGGCCGGCGGCTGTTCTTCGCGTACTTCAACCTGTTCGTCGCCGCCATGCTCCTGCTGGTGCTCGGCAACAACTACGTGATGCTCTACTTCGGCTGGGAGGGCGTCGGCCTGGCGTCGTACCTGCTGATCTCCTTCTGGTACGGCCGGCCCAGCGCGGCCACCGCCGGCAAGAAGGCGTTCCTGATGAACCGGGTCGGCGACGCCGGCCTGGCCATCGGCATCTTCATCATGTTCGCCGTGCTCGGCACCACCCAGTACGACGAGGTGTTCAACGGGGTCGGCTCGATGACCTCGACCACCGTGCTGGTGCTCGGCCTGCTGCTCCTGCTCGGCGCGGCCGGCAAGTCCGGTCAGTTCCCGCTCCAGGCGTGGTTGCCGGACGCGATGGAGGGCCCGACCCCGGTGTCCGCGCTCATCCACGCGGCCACCATGGTCACCGCCGGCGTCTACCTGATCGCCCGCTCCAACGCGATCTTCTCGGCCAACGAGACGCTCCAGCTCGTGGTGGTCAGCGTCGGTGCGCTCACGCTGCTGATGGGCTGCATCATCGGCGCGGCCAAGGACGACATCAAGCGCGTGCTGGCCTGGTCGACGGTGAGCCAGATCGGCTACATGTTCCTCGGCGTCGGTCTCGGCGGTGGCGCGTACGCGCTGGCCATCGTGCACCTGCTGGCGCACGGCTTCTTCAAGGCCAACATGTTCCTCGGCGCCGGCTCTGTCATGCACGGCATGAACGACCAGGTGGACATCCGCCGCTTCGGCGGGCTGTCCAAGTACATGAAGGTCACCTGGCTGACGTTCATGATGGGCTGGCTCGCCATCATCGGCATGTTCCCGTTCTCCGGCTACTTCTCCAAGGAGCCGATCATCGTGGCCGCGTTCGAGCGGGAGGGCTGGACGGCCTGGCTGTTCGGCATGGCCGCGCTGCTCGGCGCCGGGCTCACCGCGTTCTACATGACGCGGCTGTTCGTGCTCACCTTCCACGGGCCGAAGCGCTGGACCGAGGACATCGAGCACCCGCACGAGTCGCCGAAGCTGATGACCATCCCGCTGATCCTGCTGGCGGTCGGCTCGGTCGGCGCGGGCTTCCTGCTCGCCACCTCCGTGCCGGACTGGCTCACCGCCACCAACGGACTCGCCGCCGAGAGCGGGGAGCATGCGCCGGTGCTGGCGCACTGGCTGCTCACCGCGCTGTCGCTGCTGGTCACCGTGCTGGGCGCCGGGCTGGCCTGGTTCCTGTTCCGCTCCGGTACGGCCACCGAGCCGCAGCCGGCCGGCGTGGTGGTCACCGCCGCCCGCCGGAACCTCTACACGGACGCCTTCAACGAGGCGGTCTTCGAGAAGCCGGGCATCTTCCTCACCCGGGCGCTGGTGTTCCTCGACAACCGGGGCGTGGACGGGCTGGTCAACGGCCTGGCCGCCGCCGTGGGCGGGGGCTCGGGCCGGCTCCGGCGGCTCCAGACCGGCTTCGTGCGGTCGTACGCGACCTCGATCCTGACCGGCGCGCTGCTCGTGGTGGCGGCGTTCCTGGCGGTGCAGGCGGGGTGGTTGGCGTGATCGACCTCAACGCGGCCGCCCCCGCCGGCGGGCCACGCAGTCACGACGGAGGTAAGGCCGAATAATGTCCAACTTCCCGTTCCTCTCGGTGCTGACCGTGGCGCCGCTGGTCGGCGCCCTGGTGGTGGCACTGCTGCCCCGCAGCCGCCCGGACCTGGCCAAGCTGGTGGCGTTCGGCTGGTCGCTGCTGGTGCTGGTGCTCTCGGTGGTGATGTGGTTCGCCTTCTCCGCCGGTGGTGACCGGTTCCAGTTCCGCGAGTCGTACCCGTGGATCCCGAACTGGGGCGTGAGCTTCACCTTCGAGGTGGACGGCATCGCGCTGGTCATGCTGATGCTGATCGCGATCCTGGTGCCGCTGGTGATCCTGGCGTCCTGGCACGACGCCGAGGCGTCGAAGCGCTCGGTGCCCGCGTACTTCGCGCTGCTGCTCGTCCTCGAGTGCACGATGATCGGCGTCT
Organism: Micromonospora sp. Mcm103; assembly: GCF_024519755.1. Lineage (NCBI taxonomy): Bacteria > Bacillati > Actinomycetota > Actinomycetes > Micromonosporales > Micromonosporaceae > Micromonospora > Micromonospora sp. Mcm103. The sequence goes on along the minus strand of NZ_JALJRJ010000033.1, from coordinate 8,053 downwards.
TCGCCGCCGCCGACGTCTTCCTGTTCTACGTGTTCTTCGAGGTCATGCTGGTGCCGATGTACTTCCTGATCGGCAGCTACGGCGGCCACCAGCGGCAGTACGCGGCGGTGAAGTTCTTCCTCTACTCGCTGGTCGGCGGTCTGTTCATGCTGGCCGCGGTGATCGGCCTCTGGGTGGTCGGCGGGAAGACCTTCGACTGGCAGGCGCTGAGCCAGGCGGAGTTCGCCACCGACACGGCCCGCTGGCTGTTCCTCGGCTTCTTCGTGGCCTTCGCGATCAAGGCGCCGTTCTTCCCGTTCCACACCTGGCTGCCGGACGCCGGTGGCGCGGCCCCGGCCGGCGCCGCCGCGCTGCTGGTCGGCGTGCTGGACAAGGTCGGCACGTTCGGCATCCTGCGCTACTGCCTCCCGCTGTTCCCGGAGGCGTCGCGCTGGTTCGCGCCGTGGGCGCTGGCGCTCGGTGTCATCGGCATCATCTACGCCGCGCTGCTGGCGGTCGGCCAGAACGACCTGAAGCGGCTGGTGTCGTACACCTCGATCGCGCACTTCGGGTTCATCGGCGTCGGCATCTTCGCGTTCACCACCCAGGCCGGCACCGGTGCGGTGCTCTACATGCTCAACCACGGCCTGGCCACCGGCCTGCTGTTCCTCGTGGTCGGCATGCTGATCGCCCGGCGCGGCTCGGCGCTGATCAGCGACTTCGGTGGCGCGGGCAAGCTGGTCCCGGTGCTCGCCGGCGTGCTGTTCTTCGCCGGTCTGGCCTCGCTGGCGCTACCCGGCACCGCACCGTTCGTCTCCGAGTTCCTGGTGCTGATCGGCACGTTCACCGTCAACAAGCCGGTCGCGGTGATCGCCACGCTCGGCATCATCCTGGCGGCGGCGTACGTGCTGTGGATGGTGCAGCGCACCACGCAGGGCACGCTGAACCCGGCGCTGACCGAGGTCGAGGGCATGCGCCGCGACCTCACCCTGCGCGAGAAGGTGGTCGTCGCGCCGCTGATCGCGCTGATCGTGCTGCTCGGCTTCTATCCGAAGCCGGTCACCGATGTCATCAATCCCGCCGTCCAGGCGACCATGCAGGACGTCGGCAAGTCCGACCCCGCCCCTGAGGTCGGCAGCGTCCAGGAGGCCGCAAAATGACCGAGCTCAAGCTGCCGTCGATCGACTACGCGGCGCTCGCTCCGATCCTGATCATGCTGGGCGCGGCGCTCCTCGGGGTCCTGGTCGAGGCGTTCGTGCCGCGCCGCCTGCGCAACGCGGTGCAACTCGGGCTCGCCCTGGTGGCGATGCTCGCCGCGATCGTCATGGTGATCCTGAACTCCGACGACCGGCTGATCACCATCGGCGGCGCCATCGCGATCGACGGCCCGACGCTGTTCCTGCAGGGCGCCATCCTGGTGCTCGCGGTGATGGCGCTGCTGCTCGTCGGCGAGCGCACTGTCGAGCGGGGCGGCGCGTTCGTGGCGCACGCCGCGGTCACCGCCGAGTCGGCCGAGGACCGGCGACAGGCCGAGGGCGTCGGCGGTGCCACCGAGGTCTACCCGCTGATGTCGTTCGCGATCGGCGGGATGCTGATCTTCGTGGCGGCGAACGACCTGCTGACCATGTTCGTCGCGCTGGAGGTCTTCTCGCTTCCGCTCTACCTGCTCTGCGCGCTGGCCCGCCGCCGGCGTCTGCTGAGCCAGGAGGCGGCGCTGAAGTACTTCATGCTCGGCGCGTACGCCTCGGCGTTCTTCCTGTTCGGTGTCGCCCTGATCTACGGCTTCACCTCCGGGATCCCGGGCCGTACGGCCGGCGTCGACTTCGCCACCGTGCACGCCGCGGTCACCGACTCCCCGTCCAGCCCGGTGCTGTTGTTCGCCGGCATGGCGCTGCTCGCCATCGGCCTGCTGTTCAAGGCCGCCGCCGCGCCGTTCCACGTCTGGACGCCGGACGTCTACCAGGGCGCGCCGACCCCGGTCACCGGCTTCATGGCGGCCTGCACCAAGGTCGCCGCGTTCGGTGCGCTGCTGCGCGTCTTCCACGTGGCGTTCGCCGGGGCCTCCTGGGACTTCACCCCGGTGCTCGGCGCGATCGCGGTGCTGACCATGCTGGTCGGCGCGGTGCTGGCGGTCACCCAGACCGACATCAAGCGCCTGCTGGCGTACTCGTCGATCGCGAACGCCGGTTACCTGCTCGTCGGTGTGCTGGCGCCCAGCCGTGAGGGGCTCTCCGGCACCATGTTCTACCTGGCCGCGTACGGCTTCTCGGTGCTCGCCGCGTTCGCGGTGGTGACGCTTGTGCGTGACGCCGACGGGGAGGCCACCCACCTGTCCCGCTGGGCCGGGCTGGGCCGCCGGTCACCGTTCTTCGCGGCGATCTTCACGTTCATCCTGCTGGCCTTCGCCGGTATCCCGCTGACCAGCGGCTTCACCAGCAAGTTCGCGGTCTTCGGCCCGGCCCTGGAGGCGAACCAGGCGTGGCTGGTGATCGCCGGCGTGCTGACCAGCATGGTGCTGGCCTTCCCGTACCTGCGGGTCGTGGTGATGATGTGGCTGTCCGAGCCGGGCGAGTCCACGCCGACGGTGACCGTGCCCGGCGCGCTCACCTCGGCCGCCCTGGTCATCGGCGTGCTCGCCACGCTGGTCCTCGGCGTGGTGCCCGGCCCGCTGCTCGACCTGACCACCGGCGCCGCCGAATTCGTCAGATGACAGAGGTGTTCCCACCGGGGGCCGGTACGCCGTGGCGTACCGGCCCCCGGCCCGTATCCCCGTCGACGAGCAGGTCGAACGGGTGTGGCATGGTTGAGGACGTGGCGAACCCGGCTGGCGAGCGTTCAGGTCAGTTCGGCGCGCTCGGCCTGCACCTCGCCGACCCGCGCGTCGAAGCCTCCGTGCTGGGCGTGCTCGACCGGGTCGAGACGAGCCTGCGGGCGAGCGTGGCGAGCGCCGATCCGCTGGTGACCGAGGCGTCCCGGCACCTGGTCGAGGCCGGCGGCAAGCGGTTCCGTCCGCTGCTGGTGGCGCTGGGCGCCCAGTTCGGCGACCCGGAGGCCGACCAGGTCGTCCCCGCCGCCGTGGTGATGGAGCTCACCCACCTGGCGACGCTCTACCACGACGACGTGATGGACGAGGCCGCCGTGCGGCGTGGCGCTCCGAGCGCCAACTCCCGCTGGACCAACTCGGTCGCCATCCTGGTCGGCGACTACCTCTTCGCCCGGGCCGCGGACATCGCCGCCGACCTGGGCCCCGAGGCGGTACGCCTGCAGGCGCGCACGTTCGCCCGGCTGGTGCACGGCCAGATCGCCGAGACGGTCGGCCCGCGCGACACCGACCCGGTCGCGCACTACCTGCACGTGATCGCCGAGAAGACCGGCTCGCTGATCGCCACCTCGGCCCGCTTCGGCGGCATGTTCGGCGGCGCGGCGCCCGAGCACGTCGAGGCCCTGGCCGAGTACGGCGAGATCATCGGTGTCGCGTTCCAGCTCTCCGACGACCTGCTGGACATCGCCAGCGAGTCGGTCCAGTCCGGCAAGACACCCGGCACGGACCTGCGCGAGGGCGTACCCACCCTGCCGGTGCTCTACGCGATGGCCTCCGACGACGCGGACGCGGCGAGCGTACGGCTGCGCGAGATCCTGGCCACCGGCCCGCTGGTGGACGACGCGCTGCACGCCGAGGCGCTGGGCCTGCTGCGGGAGTCGCCGGCGCTCAAGCGTGCCCGGGAGACGGTGCGCAGCTACGCCGAGGACGCACGCGCCCGGCTGGCTCCGCTGCCCGAGGGTCCGGCGCGTCGCGCGCTGGAGTCCCTCTGCGACTACATCGCCGACCGCACCAGCTGACCCCCCTCGCCCCACCCACCCGCTCGGGCTCCCGTCGATCATGAGGTTGACGGTCGCCCACCCCGGCGTGTCGCACCGCCAACCTCATGATCGTCGCGATGGGGGCGGGGCTGGTGCGGACAGTCAGGGGAGAGCGCGAGTGGGAGTGGGGCGTAGGAGGCGGGCGCCCAGCAGCATCAGGAAGGCGGCCAGGAGCATCGCTGCGGCGGCAGTCAGCCACATCGCCGGGTAGCCCGCCGCTCCGGCGAGCGCGCCCAGGCCGAGCGGACCGAGGCAGCCGCCCGCGTACACCCCGGTCTGGGTGATCGAGGTGGCGGCGGCCGGGGCCTGCGGGTGGAGCCGGACCACGGCGAAGTTCATCAGCCCCGGCCAGGCCCAGCCGAGACCGAAGCCGAGCACCACGCCCGCTACCAGCGGCGCCGAGCCGGCCACCGCGAGCAGGATCAGGCCGACCGATCCGGTCAGCAGCATCCCGGCGATCAGCCCGACGTGCCCGCTGGTGCGCCGGTCGGCCAGCCAGCCGACGCCCACCCGGGCGAGCACGCACACCACACTGCCCAGCGTCAGTGTCAGGCCGGCCAGGCCGGGGGAGAGGCCCCGCGCCGCCGCCGAGTCGACCAGGAACGTGCCGAGGGCGTTCGCCGCGGCGGCCGCCAGCGTCGCGGCCAGCCCGATCACCACGAGCGGGCCGGTGCCGCCCGGACGGCGACCGGAGGCGGTGCGGGCCCGCCGATCCCCTCCGGCGCGGGGTACGGCCGGCAGCACGGCGAGCGCGGCCACCGCGGCGGCCACGAAGGCCCAGCGCCAGCCGGCGGTGAGCGCGACAGTGGGGACCGCCAGACCGGCCAGCAGCGTGGCGGCCGGTACGGCGGCCTGCTTCACGCCGAACGAGAGGCCCTGCCGGTGGGCGGGTACGTGCTCGGCCAGCGCGGCGTTGCTGGCGAGCTGCCCGAGGGCGTTTGCGGCGGCGCTGAGGGCCAGCAGGGCCACCAGGACCGGGTACGACCGGGCCAGCCCGGCCACCGCCAGCAGTGAGGCGGCGGAGAGCAGGATGGCGGCCCGGGCGACCGGGGCCGAGCCGAAGCGCTCGACCAGGGCGCCGGAGGGCACCGAGGCGAGCGCGCTCACGCCGAAGTAGATCGAGACGGCCAGGCCCAGCCCGGCCGGGCTGAAGCGGAGTTCGTCAGCGAGCTGGACGGCGAGACCACCGACCAGGAAGACGGGCAGGACGCACACGATCGTGGTGAGGGTGGCGCCGGCGCCGACCGTGACGGCGTGCCGGGACGCCGGAGGGGCGGCTCGCGAAACTGTTTCAGTCATCGCGAGCACACCTTACGCCGGACGTTTTGGCTGCTCATCGTGTCCGTCGACACACTGTCTGTGTCTGGTCTTCTGGCATCCTCCATCCGAACAGGCATTTCGCACTCGGCCGGTTTTTCATATGGTGTAAGTCCCCGGCGGCGGAGGTGGTTGTGCGCGACCCCTTGGCGGAACCTTCGGACCTGATCCGTAGCGTGTCTCGCGCGCTTCGAGTGCTCGAGTCGGTCGGCCGTGCGCCGAGAGGGCTCACCGTGAAGCAGATCGCCCGGCGCTGCGAGCTGACCGTCGCCACCACGTACCACCTGGTGCGCACGCTCGCGTACGAGGGCTACGTGATCCGGCGCGAGGACGGGACGTACATCGTGGGGCTGGAGGTGGCCGACCGCTACCGCGAGCTGGTCACCGCGTTCCGGGGGCCGCCGGCGGTCGGTGAGGCGCTGCGCCGCGCGGCGTCGGACACCGGCTGGAGCCACTACCTCGGCCGTTTCGTCGGCGGGCAGGTGGCGGTGACCGCGTCCGCCGAGGGGCCGCGCTCGCCCTACATGGAAGACCTGGTGCCGGGCTTCGACGAGGGCGCACACGCCACCGCGCTGGGCAAGAGCCTCCTTGCCACGCTCACCACCGAACAGCGCTTCCGCTACCTGCGCGAGTACGGCATGCGCCCGTTCACCACGGCCACCCTCACCACCGTCGAGGCGTTCGAGGCGGACCTGGCCGCCGGTGACCGGCGCGGCATGCAGCTGGAGCTGGGGCAGTTCCGGCAGGGCGTGGCGTGCGCCGCGGTGCTGGTCAGCCCGGACAAGGACATCGAGCGCCGGGTGGTGCTGGCGTGCGCGCTGCCGGCCGGCGAGATGATGACCTCGGCCCGGGTGGTCCGCGCCAAACTGCTCACCGCCGCGCGCGCCATCGCCGACGGGATCGCCTCCGAGAACTGACTCGCCGCGCGGGCCGATCGCCTGCGGATCGTCTCCCACAACCGACGAGGGGCCGCCGACCTGGTGGGTCGGCGGCCCCTCGCGGGGCGGTCCAGCGCCGGACCGCCCAGGGGGTGGGTCAGCTACCGACCGGGCCGCCGTCGAGGCGCCAGGTGACCACCACGCCGGGCTTGGCGAAGTCGCCGTCCGGCCAGGTGGAGGCCGGGTTCTCCACCGACGCGCCGGACACCTCGCCGGGGTGCTGCACGGCCACGAAGACCGAGCGGTTGTCGCCGGTGATGAACGGGCCGCAGGTCTCCGCGCCGAGCGGAACGGTGAGGAACTGCTTCAGGTGACCCCGCTCCGGCCCCTCGACGGCGGTGGCGAACAGGCCGTCGTTGCTGCCCAGCGCGTTGCCGTCGGTCGAGATCCACAGGTTGCCGGTGGCATCGAAGGCGACGTTGTCCGGGCAGGAGATCGGGGAGACCTTCGTCTTGTCGTACCCGGCGAAGTAGGTCGAGGCGTCCGCCGGGTCGCCGCAGACGATCGGCAGCGACCAGGCGAAGGTCTCGGCGGTGTTGTCGCCGCGGTCCTCGACCAGCTCCAGGATCTGCCCGTGCCTGTTGCTGTTGCGCGGGTTCGCCTCGTCGGCGGGCGCCTTGCCGGCCTTGCCGCGGTCGCTGTTGTTTGTCAGTGCCACGTAGACCTTGCCGGTGAGCAGGCTCGGCTCGACGTCCTCGGGGCGGTCCATCTTGGTGGCGCCGACCTTGTCCCCGGCCAGCCGGGTGAAGGTGAGCACGTCGGCGGCGGTCATGCCGTCGACGTACGAGCGGTTGCCGCTGACCAGCTTGATCCAGTGGCCCCGGCCGCCGAACCCGCCGTCGGCCGGGAGCGTGCCGGAACCGTCGATCTCGGCGGCCGGGCTGTCGCCCTCGATCTTCGCCACGTAGAGCGTGCCCGACTCCAGCAGCGTCAGGTTGTGCCGCCGCGCCACCGAGGACTGCCCCGGCATGAACTTCTTGTCCGAGACGAACTTGTAGAGGTAGTCGAAGCGCTCGTCGTCGCCCATGTACGCGACCACCCGGCCGTTGCGCGCCACGATGACGTTCGCGCCCTCGTGCTTGAACCGGCCCAGCGCGGTGTGCTTGCGCGGCTTGGCCTGCGGGTCGAACGGGTCGATCTCGACGACCCAGCCGAACCGGTTCGCCTCGTTGGGGTGCTTGGCCAGGTCGAAGCGCTCGTCCGCCCGCTCCCACTTGCGGCTGCCGCTCGGGTGGCGCACGTCGGTCGGGATGCCGTACCGGGCCAGCTTCGGCTTCTGCTCCTCGGGCGCGCCGTCGCCGCCGACGAAGTACTGGTTGAAGTTCTCCTCGCCGGAGAGCACGGTGCCCCACGGGGTGACGCCACCGGCGCAGTTGTTGAGCGTGCCGATCACCGTCCGGCCCTTCGGGTCGGCGGCGGTACGCAGCCACGCCGAGCCGGCGGCCGGGCCGGTCAGCTCGAACTTCGTGGCCAGCGCGGTGACCCGGCGGTTGTACTCGCGCCGGCCACGCCGTACCGGCCGCCACTGCCCGGTGTTCTCCACCCGCTCCAGCTCGACCACTGACATGCCGTGCGCGGCCATCGCCACCCGCACCTGCTCCACCGTGAGCGCGTCCTGGCCGGTGAAGCCGGGGAACATCAGGTCCTCGTTCGTGTACTCGTGGTTGACCACGAGCAGCGCGCGCCGCCTGTCGATCGGCAGCACGCCGACGAAGTCGTTGTTGTAGCCGAACTGCTTGGACTGGGCGGCGGCGGTCTGTCGGCCCAGGCTGAACGCGGGCGCGCCGGGCACGACCTCGTCACCCCAGCGGATCACGACGGAGTGGTCGTACCCGTTGGGGACCACGAGGGTGTCGAGCTTGTTCGGCGGGATCGGCTTGAAGGTCAGCGCGCCGCTGCCAGGGCGGCCCGCGCCGGCGGGCGGCACCTCGCCGCCGCCGGGAACCGGCGGTGCGGCG
>NZ_JALJRJ010000032.1:3111-55809 GCF_024519755.1 Micromonospora sp. Mcm103 | reverse complement strand
GAATCAGGCACCTGCTTGACGAGTACGACGATGTTCATCGCGCTTCGACGACCCTCCTGTTTGGTGTAGCGATCACTCGCCCGGTCACGGGCGCAGCCTCCCGCGTGACGCAACGTGGGTCAACCGCGGGCAGCTGTGCACTTCCCCACGAGGCAATGTTACCCGCAAGTAGCATGGCCACCCCGGCGGCCCGGAGTGACGCAACTCACCACCGTCACGCCGCCGCGGCCAGCGCCTGCCGGATCTTCTCGATCGCCGCCGCCTCGGCCGGCTCGATCCCCCGGTGCGCCTGCGCCACCCGATCCGCCGCGTCCAGCACCACCGACCGGTACGTCTCGACGTCCCCCGGCGACTTGGCGCGCAGGATCTCCACCGACCGGCCCAGCGCGGGCAGCACCACCGACTCGACCTCCAGGACCGAGTCCCGAGGGAGCTGCGGCAGCGGGCCGGTGGTCAGCGCCTCCTTCACCACGCCCCCCACCTCGCCGAGTGCGCCGGAGGCGGCGAAGCTCTCCCGCACCATCGCCAGCACCCCCGGTACGGCGTTGGAGACCAGGAACACGGCACCGAACGCGCCGGTCTTCAGGGTGAGCCGCTCGTCCGCCGTCAACCGTTCCATGATCACGGAGTGTAGACGTAGGGCGTGGAGGTGGTGACCGCAACGAGCCCGAGCCGCTCCAGGATGGGCCGGCTGTCCGGCGAGCAGTCCACCTGCAGCAACGCCTTGCCGCGCTGCTGCGCCAGTCGCGCCCGGTACGCCACCAGCGCGCGGTAGATGCCCTTCTTGCGCCACTGCGGCAGCGTCGAGCCGCCCCAGAGGCTGGCGAAGCCGGTGCCGCGCTGGTAGCGGATCCAGCCCGCGCTGACCACCGTCTCCCCCGCCTCGGCCACCACGATCGTGATCGACTGCGGATCCGCCTCGATCTCCCGGGCCAGCCCGTACACCAGGTGGCTGCGGTCCTCCTGCCAGACCTCCTCCTCCATGGCGGCGATCCGCTCCAGGTCGGCCCGGCCGGTGACCTCGCGCAGGCGTACCCCCTCGGGGAGCACCGGGACGGCGGCAGCGAGCGGCGCGACCGGACCGACCACGACTGTCTCCTGGTCCTCCGGGACGAACCCGGCGGCGCGCAGCCGGTCGGCCAGGTCGGCCGGCTCGTCGTGACCGGCGAGCTTCCACTCGACCGCCTCGCCCCGGGCCCGGAAGACCTCGACCTGCCGGGCGATCAGCGCGTCCAGCTCGGCGCCGGCCAGGCCGTCGAGCGTCCGGTAGGTGAGGAAGCCGCGGTGGTCGAGCCCGAGCACGCGGAACAGCGGGCCGTCGCGCTCCACAGTCACCCCGTCCGGCAGCGGGTCCGGCAGCTCCGGTCGGATCTGGCTGTCGTAGGCGTCACGCAGCTCGCGCGCGTCAAGATCGGTCATCCCCCCAGGCTAGGCGCGGGGCAAAGCGGATAATCGGCAGCGTGTGGGAGTCGATCAAGAGCTGGTTCGACCCGCGTGAGCTCCGTTCGGTCGGCACCCCGCCGGACTACCGCTTCTCGCTGGCGAACGAACGGACGTTCCTGGCCTGGCTGCGAACAGGTCTCGCGCTGGTGGCGGGCGGGCTGGCTGCGGCGCAGTTCCTGCCGCCGCTGCGCCTGGCCCACCTGCGCGAGGCGCTCGCGGTCGCGCTGCTGCTGCTCGGCGCCACCGTCTCGATCCGGGCGGTCGACCACTGGGCGCGCACCGAACGCGCCATGCGGCTGAACGAGGAGTTGCCCGCGTCCCGCTTCCCGGCCGTCCTGGCGCTCGTCGTCGCGGTCGGCGCGCTGCTGCTGGTGGCCGCCGTGCTGGTGGGCGGCGCGCGGTGACCCGTGACCCCGGCCTGCAACCCGAGCGCACCCGGCTGGCGTGGCGGCGGACGCTGCTCACGCTCACCGCGGTGCTGCTGCTCCAGCTCCGGCCGGCGTTCGGCGGCCGGCCCGCGGACGCGGCGCCGGCCGGGCTCGCGGTAGTGGTCTGGCTCGCCGTGCTCGTGGTGACGTGGCACCGGGCCACCGGCACCGGACCGCGCCGGTTCGACAGATGGTCGGTGCCGCTGACCGCGCTCGGCGCGGCCGGACTGGCGGTGCTCGGCGTGGCGCACGTGCTCGGCGGGGTGCACTGACGAGCGGCGGTGAGCCATCATGAGGCATGGCCCGCCTCTACGTGCTGCTCTTCCTGGTCCAGATCGTCCTCGCCGTGTGCGCGCTGATCAGCTGCCTCTCCGCCGACGAGGAGAAGGTCAAGGCGCTGCCCCGGATGATCTGGGTGCTGATCATTCTCTTCTTCCCGCTGGTCGGCTCGATCGCCTGGTTCCTCGTGGGCCGCGAGCGCCCGGCCGGGACCGCCGGCGTCACCGGCACGGCCCGTCCCACCGCGCCCGCCCGCCGTCCGCTCGCCCCGGACGACGACCCGGAGTTCCTCGCCTCGCTCGACGAGCGGTCCCGCCGCGAGGACCAGGAACGGCTGCGGCTGTGGGAGGAGGACCTGCGCCGCCGCGAGGAGGAACTGCGCCGCCCGGACGACAGGGACCGCCCCGAGGTCTGACACGCGCCGCGGGCCGCCCGCCGGTCACCCGGCGGACGGCCCGCACGCGCCGTGGTCAGGCCAGGTTCGACGAACGGGGGTACGCGTCGGCGGGGTCGGTCAGCACGTTCACCAGGTACGGCACGCCCGAGTCGAACGCGCGCCCCAGCGCGGGCCCGAGGTCGGCGGCCTTCTCCACCGTCTCGCCCGCGCCGCCGAGCGCCTCGACCACCTTGTCGTAGCGCAGGCCGGGCTGGAGGTCGGCGGCCACGTCGTAGCCGTACATCGCCCGCATCGGGTGCTTCTCCAGCCCCCAGATGCCGTTGTTGCCGACCACGATCACCACCGGCAGCTTCTGCCGGACCAGCGACTCCACGTCCATCAGCGAGAAGCCGGCCGCCCCGTCGCCCATCAGCACGCAGATCTGCCGGTCCGGGTGACTGACCCGGGCGCCCATCGCGTAGCCCATGCCGGTGCCGAGGCACCCGTACGGGCCGGGGTCGAGCCAGGTGCCGGGCTGGGCCGGCTCCAGGTACCGGCCGGCGTACGACACGAAGTCGCCGCCGTCACCGATGGTGATGGCGTCAGGCGCGAGCGCCCTGCGCAGCTCGCCGTAGATCCGGGCCGGGCGGATCGGGTCGCTCTCGGCGGCCATCTCCTCGGCGTCGCGGGCCTTCGTAGCGTCCTCGGCGGTCCGCAGCTCGGCGATCCAGTCGGCGTGGTCGGCCCGGTCACCGGTGTGGTCGGCGAGCGCGCCGAGGATCAGCCGCAGGTCACCGGCCGGCGCGGCGGCCGGCTGCACGTGCCCGGCCCGCTGGCTCGGTGCGTCCACGACGTGCACCACCTGCGCGTCGCCGAAGTCGCCGAAGGAGAGGCGGAAGTCCAGCGGGGTGCCGATCACCACGACCACGTCGGCGCCCTTGAGCGCGACCCGGCGGGCCTTGGCGAAGGCGAGCGGGTGCTCCGGCGGCAGCGCGCCCCGGCCCATCCCGTTTGTGAACACCGGCACCCGCAGCGCCTCGGCGGCGGCGCGCAGCGCGTCGACGGCGTCGCCCGCGTACACGTCGGAACCGGCGATGATCACGGGCCGGGACGCGCCGGCGATCAGGCGGGCCGCCTTCGCCACCTCGTCCGGGTCCGGCTCGATCGGCGCCGGCGGCGTGACCGCCGGCAGGTCGGCGTCACCGACGGAGAAGACCGCCTCCAGCGGGAAGTCCAGGAAGACCGGGCCGCGGTGCGGGGTGAGCGCGGTGGTCAGCGCCGCCGACACCGCGCGCGGGATGTCGTCGGCGCTGAACACCGTCTCGGCGTGCTTGGTCACCGGCGCGACGAGCGGCAGGTGGTCCATCTCCTGGAGGCTGCCCGAGCCCCAGCGGAACTGCGGCGCCCGCCCACCGAGCACCAGCACCGGCGAGGCGTTGAAGAACGCGCTGGTCAGGCCGGAGACCCCGTTGGTGACGCCGGGGCCGGCGGTGAGCACGGCCAGGCCGGGGCGGCGCTGGAGCTTGGCGACCGCCTCCGCGGCGAACACGGCGGACTGCTCGTGCCGCACGTCGTAGAGGGGGAAACCCGCCTTGTGGGCGGCGTCGTAGAGCGGGAAGACGTGCCCGCCGGACAGCGTGAACATCTCCCGTACGCCGTGCGCGCGTAGTGCCGCGAGCGCCAGATCGCCCCCGTGGCCCTCGACCCGTTCCGTCATGCCATTCCCCTTCGTCGACCGACCGGGGTCACGCTACTGGCCGGTATCGCGGATGTGAACAGCTCTCGCGTCAGCGACCGGTGAAGCCCGGCTTGCGCTTCTCCACGAACGCGGCCATGCCCTCGCGCCGGTCGTCGGTGGCGAACAGCGCCGCGAAGAGCTGGCTCTCCCAGGCCAGGCCCGAGGTGAGGTCCATGTCCAGACCGCCGTCGACAGCCGCCTTCGCCGCGCGCAGCGCCTGCACCGGTCCGGTCAGGAACGGCTTCACGTACGCCACGGCGGCGTCGTAGACCTCGGCGGCCGGGACCACGCGGTCGGCCAGGCCGATGCGCAGCGCCTCGGCGGCGTCGACCATCCGCCCGGTCATGATCAGGTCCTTGGCGCGGGCCGGTCCGACCAGGCGGGCCAGCCGCTGGGTGCCGCCGGCGCCCGGGATGATGCCCAGCTTGATCTCCGGCTGGCCGAGCTTGGCGTCCTCGGCGACGATCCGCCAGTCGCAGGCCAGCGCCAGCTCGCAGCCGCCGCCCAGCGCGTACCCGGTGATCGCGGCGACGACCGGCTTGGGGATGCGGGCGATCGCGCCGAGCGCGCTGGACAGGTCGGCCGCGCGCTCCGCCATGTCCACGTAGGACATGTCGGCCATCTCCTTGATGTCCGCACCGGCCGCGAAGACCTTCTCGCCGCCGTACACGATCACGGCGCGGACCTCGGCGTCGGCGGTGGCCGCCGAGGCGGCGGCGCGCAACTCCTCCTGCACCTGGGTGTTGAGCGCGTTCATCGGCGGCCGCTCCAGCCGGATGGTGCCGATGCCGTCCTTCACTTCCAGCCTGACGAACTCGCCCACGCTGCCCTCACTTCCTCGTCGAAGTCGCGTGCCAACCTTACGACTCGCCTCGTTGGGGTAGACAGTGTGGTGTCGGCGACTCCCCAGGTCGTCGCCGGAGTCGCCGCCGCCCCGCCACCGGGAGTGAGGCCATGATCACCTACTACGACGACCGCTCCGTCCAGGTCACCTCCACCGCGGTACGGGTGGACGGGCGCAGCTACCCGCTGGCCGAACTGACCACCGTGTGGCACCGGCGGGGCGACCGCTCCTGGCGGGTGCTCGCCGGGCGCGGCGCGATCGGGGCCGCGCTCGCCGGACCGCTGGTGGCCGCCGTACTGGGCATCGCGCTGGCCGTGTGGCTGCAACGCTCGGCGGCGGTCACCGTCGCCATCGTGGGCATCTCGGTGCTGGTCGGCCTCGCCGTCGGGCCGCTCGCGGACTTCCTCTTCGAACACCTGGACCGCTCGTACGCCCGGGGCAGCCGGGAGATGGAGATGTGGGCGCAATGGCGGGGCCGCCCGGTGCGGCTGCTGCACACCCGCGACGCGATGCGCTTCGGGCAGGTCTACCGGGCGGTGCAGCGGGCCATGGAGAGCCTGCCGGCCACGCCGGGTCGTCCCGCGCCAGGTCGTTCCGCGACCGGTCCTGCCGCGACGGGTCAGAACGTGATCGGCTCGTCCGGCAGCAGGCCCAGCCCGCGCAACAGGCCGTAGGTGTCCTGCTCGCCCCAGAACTGGACGATCCGGCCGCCGGCCAGGCGGTACATCTTGCAGGCGCTCTGCACGGTGGTCGCCCCTGTCGCGTCCCGCCGGTACGTCTGCGCCAGCGACACCACCACCCGGTCTCCGGCCGCGAAGATCTCCCGGATCTCCTGGTCGATCACGGTCAGGCCGGGCGAGGAGACGGCCGCCTCGGGATAGCGCCGGCCGCGTACCGCGGTGCCGGAGCCGTAGACCTCCACGTCCTCGTCGACCACCTCGGCCAGTTCGGCCAGGTCCTTCGTGACGAAGGTGCGCAGGTAACGCCTGACCACCTCGACGTTGCGCGCCTGCTCGTCGCCGCCGGTTCCGGCCCCGCTCCGGTCCGTCATGCCGCCAGCCTACCGGCGCACGCATCGCCGGCATCGACACACGCGGTTAGGCTGATTCATGGTCCTCTATTACCGGGACGACACCGTGCAGGTCACCTCCGAGGCCATCCACGCGGGCGGTCAGGCCGTCGCGCTCGCCGACGTCACGTACGTCTGGCACGCGCGCGGCACCACCACACTGGCCGTCCGAGGGCGGGTGCTGGGGCGCGGGGTGCTGGTCCTGCTGCTGTCGCTGCCACCACTGGTCGCCGTGGTCTGCGTGCTCTCGCTGGCCTGGTCCGCGCAGGACCGCGGCGAGTGGAAACTGGCCCTGATCATCCTGGCCGCGTTCGTGGTGGTGGGACTGGCGCTCACCCCGTTCCTGGAGGTGCCGCTCGGCTGGCTGGACCGCTCCTACGAGCGCGGCAACCGGGTGCACGAACTGTGGGTGCAGCACCACGGCCGGGAGACGATGCTGGTCCGCACGCCCGACGCGCTGCGGTTCGGGCAGATCTACCGGGCCGTGCAACGCGCCGTGGAGCAGCAGACCGACCGTCGCTGAGCCGACCGGCGCCGGTCAGGTCAGCGGCAGCGTGGTCGCGATCGGCCAGGCGAGCACCACCGCCCCTACCGACGGCGCCAGCCACCACGGCGCGGCCCGGCGGCGCAGCACCACGGCCCAGGCCGCCTGCCAGGCCACAAGCGCCGCGAACAGCGGCACCACCAGCAGTACGAACCCGGGTGCCAGGCCGATGACCGCGGCGACGGCGAGCACCAGCACGGCGATCCCGCCGGTGGCCACGTACCGGACGCCGTGGCCGTCCGCGAGCCGCTCGGCGCCGAGCAGGAACGCCAGGCAGCAGAACGTCACCAGGGGCAGCAGCCACCACCGGGCCCCGACCGGCACGGTCGAGGTGAGACCGAGATGAAGCGGCAGCGCGACGGCGAGCACCGCGTACCCGAGGAGCACGACGGCGACGACAGCGGACCGGACGCCACCACCGGTCGCCGGCGGCCGGCGGGGTTTCGCGAAGCGCGCCGCGGCGGCCAGCAGCACGCCGGTGAGCAGCAGGAACACCGCCACGTATCCGCCCACGGCGAGCGGTAGCCGGGCGGTCGGCAGCAGCGCGGCGAGCACGGCGCCCACACCGGCCGCCGGCACCGTCGCGGCGAGCCACCGCCCGGTACGCGGACCGCCGGCGCCCGCCCGCGCCCGGCGCGGCAGCAGCGCGGCAAGCGGCACGAAGCCCAGCGCGAGCCCCGCCAGCAGCAGCCCGGCGCCGCCCGGCCGGGTCAGCGGGGACGGCGGCGGCCCACCGGTACGGTCCGGGAGCGCGTCGAGCACCGCGGCGTGGGTACGCGGCGCGAACAGCACCGACACGTGCTCGGTGCCGGGTGCCACCACCCGCGTGCGGGTGCCCGGTGGCGCGTCCCGCGTCGCCTCGTCGACCGCCTGGCGGAAACCGGCGAACTCCAGCCCGCCCACCACGAGCGTCAGCCTCCCCGGCCAGCCCGCCGGTACGTCGCTGCCGTCGGGCAGCGAGATCGCCACGGTCCGGTCGATCTCCGGATGCGCGACCGCGTACCGGACGACCGCACCCGCGCCCATGGAGTGCCCGACAAGGACGATCCGGTCCGGGTCGACGCCGGGCCGCCCGCGCAGCCAGGCGACCGCCACATCCAGGTCGTGCCGCAGCAGCGCCCGGCTGCGTTCCTCGTCCCGGCCCGCGCCGGGCAGCCGGGCGTGGCTGGCGCCGTGGCCGGCGAAATCGAGCAGCACCGCGACGCCGCCCCGGCGGGCCACCGAGTCGGCGAGCGGCCGCATCAGCCGGGCCGACCCGGCGAAGCCGTGCGCGATCACCACCCCGGGCCGCCGGTCGCCGCTCACGCCGTCCGCCCGGACCTCGGTCAGCGGCACTCCCGCCACCGTCGCCCGCCGCGTGCTCAGACCGGCGTCGGCGCGGGCCAGGAGCAGGGCGCCGAGGACGACGGCGAGCAGCGCGACCACGCCGCAGGCGAGCAGTCGCCGCGACGCCGGGCCGGGGGTGGGCATGCCGGCACCCTACGCCGCACCGGGCGGCTGGCGTGACCTTCGCCGCCCGGCCGCCGTCGGGCGGCACTGGCCGCGACGCCGCACACTGGATGTCATGGCGATCCCTCTTCCCCGGCCCGGTGCCGTGCTCGGCCTCACCCGTACCGCACTGGACCAGGCGCTCGGCTCGGCCGCCACGGTGGCCTCGGTGCCCGCTCGGGCCTTCGCCGTCCTCGACCAGGTCGAGGCGCTGGTCCGGCGGATCGACGGGGTGGTCGACCGGATCGAGGGCACGCTCGACCGCACCGACCGGGTGCTCACCGACGCCGAGACGGCGGTCCGCGAGGTGGCGGTGATCAGCGCCGCCGCCACCGCGGCGATCGACACGGCGACCGAGGTGGCCGCCGCGGCGACTGTCGTCGTCGGCGAGGCGCAGCGGGTCTCCGAGGCGGCGGCCGTGGTGGTCGGCGAGGCCGACCGGGTGGCCCGCGGCGCGGCCGGTGTGGTGACCGAGGCGGAGACGGTGACCGCGCGGGCGGCGGGCACGCTCGCGACAGCGGAGAAGGCGACCGGCGTGGCGAACGAGTTGCTCGCCGCGTACGAGGCGACGCTGCGGCGGGCCGCGCCGATGGCGGCGCGGTTCGTGGAGCAGCTCAGCCCGGAGGAGGTGACCGCCGCGATCCGGCTCGTGGACGAGTTGCCGAAGCTCAAGGACCATCTCACCTCGGACGTGCTGCCGATCCTGGCCACGCTGGACCGGGTCGGCCCGGATCTGCACGACCTGCTGGACGTCACACGCGATCTCAAGCTCGCGGTCGCCGGCATCCCCGGGCTCGGCATGCTGCGCCGGCGCGGCGAACGCCTCACCGACGAACCGGCCGGCTGAGGCTCAGCCGGCCGGGAACAGCTCGTCGATCTCCGCCCGGTGGGGCAGCGCGACCGAGGCGCCGAGCTTGCGTACGCACGCCGCACCGGCAGCCGCCGCCCAGCGCACCGCGTCGGCCAGGTCCCGCCCCTCGCCCCAGGCCACCGCGAGCGCGGCGGTGAACGCGTCCCCGGCGGCGGTCGAGTCGACCACGTCCACCGGCACCGCCGGCACGTGCGTCGCCGGCCGGTCCCGGTCGACGTACCACGCGCCGTCGCCGCCGAGCGTCAGCACCGCCCGGGGCACCAGGTCCAGCAGCGCCGCCGGCTCGTCCCGGCCGCGACCGGTCAGCGCCTGCGCCTCCGGCTCGTTCACCACGAGCAGATCGGTCGCCGCCAGCAGCTCGGCCGGCACCGATCGGGCCGGCGCCGCGTTCAGTACCACCCGGGTGCCCGCCGACCGGGCCGCCAGCGCCGCCTCGGTCACCGTCTCGACCGGCACCTCCAGCTGCGCGACGAGCACATCCGCATCGCGTACGGCGGAGAGCTCGTCCGCGGTCAGCGACGTGAACGCGGCGTTCGCCCCGGGGGTGACCAGGATGGCGTTCTCCCCCGCGCCGCCGACCATGACCAGCGCGACGCCGGACGGGCCGTAGACCACCCGCAGGTGGCCGGTGTCCACGCCGGCCGCTGTCATCCGGGCCCGCAGCGTCACGCCGAACGAGTCCGAGCCGATCGCGCCGAGGAAGACGCAGGATGCGCCGGCGCGTACCGCGGCGACCGCCTGGTTGGCGCCCTTGCCGCCGGGCAGCATGACGAAGTCGTCGCCCAGCACCGTCTCGCCGGGCCGGGGCAGCGCCGCGCCGATGCCGACGAGGTCCATGTTGGCGCTGCCGACGACGGCGATCCGGGTCTGCGGCACGGTGTCGTCCCGTCGCTCAGGCGGCGCGGGCGGCCCAGCGGTCGCCGGACCGCGTGACCACCAGCGGAAGGCCGAACGTCTTCGACAGGTTGTCGGCGGTGAGCACGTCGGCGAGCAGGCCCTGCGCCACCACGCCGCCCTCGCGCAGCAGCAGCGCGTGGGTGAAGCCCGGCGGGATCTCCTCGACGTGGTGGGTGACGAGCACCATGGCGGGCGCGTCCGGGTCGTACGCCAGCTCGGCCAGCCGGGCCACCAGGTCCTCGCGCCCGCCCAGGTCGAGCCCGGCGGCCGGCTCGTCGAGGAGCAGCAGCTCCGGGTCGGTCATCAGGGCGCGGGCGATCTGCACGCGCTTGCGCTCGCCCTCGGACAGCGTGCCGTACGTGCGGTCGGTGAGGTGGCCGACGCCGAGCTGGCGCAGCAGCGCGGCGGCGCGCGCCTCGTCGGTGCGGTCGTAGCTCTCCCGCCAGCGGCCGACCACCGACCAGGCGGCGGTCACCACCACGTCGACGACCCGCTCCTCGGCGGGGATCCGCTCGGCGAGCGTCGCGGTGGACAGGCCGATGCGGGTACGCAGCTCGTTGACGTCGGTACGGCCGATGCGCTCGCCGAGCACGTGCGCGACGCCGCTGGTCGGGTGCAGCCGGCCGGCGGCCAGGTTGAGCAGCGTGGTCTTGCCCGCGCCGTTCGGCCCGAGCACCACCCACCGTTCGTCCAGCTCGACCCGCCAGTCGACGTCGTGCACCAGCGCGGTGCCGGAACGCTTGACGCCGACCCCGTCGAGGCTGACCACCAGATCCGCGTCCACGGTCGAGGGGGCGGGGGCGCCCGGGGCGCCGGGGATCAGGTCACCAGTCACCGCTCCATCCAATCACGCACCCGGCCCGGCGCCCCCCACGGGCGGCGCCGCCGCCATAGGGTGGGGCGCCGTGTCGTTGGTCACCACTTCCGGAAGGACACTCATGCCCGACCGCTGCCGGAAGGCGCGCGGATGAGCGCGGTCATCGAGATCGCCGGTCTCCGCAAGACGTTCCACACGCTGCGCCAGGGGCGCCGGGTCGCCGTCGACGGCTTCGACATGCTGGTCGAGGCGGGTCAGGTGCACGGTTTCCTCGGGCCGAACGGGTCCGGGAAGACCACCACGCTGCGTGCGCTGCTGGGGCTGGTCCGGCCGGACTCCGGGCGGATGCGCGTGCTGGGCGCCGAGTCCCCCGAGCACCTGCCGGACGTGGCCGGCCGGGTCGGCGCGATCGTGGAGAGCCCGCAGTTCTTCGCCAACTTCACCGCGCACCGGACGCTGCGGTTGCTGGCGCTCGCAGGCGGTGTGCCGACCAGCCGGGTGGACGAGGTGCTGGAGCAGGTCGGGCTGCGCGACCGGGGCGACGAGCGGGTCAAGGGCTACTCGCTGGGCATGAAGCAGCGGCTGGCGGTCGCGTCGGCCCTGCTGAAGAACCCGGAGCTGCTGATCCTGGACGAGCCGGCGAACGGGCTGGACCCGGCCGGCATCCGGGAGATGCGCGACCTGACCCGGTCGCTGGCCGAGGCCGGGGTGACGGTGCTGCTGTCCAGCCACATCCTGGCCGAGATCCAGTTGATCTGCGACCACGTGACGATCGTGAGCCGGGGGCAGCGGGTCGCGTACGGGCCGGTGCAGGACGTGCTGGCCGGCTTCGACCAGCACCAGTGGCGGGTCCGGGTGGCCGACCCGGAGCGGGCCGGGGAGCTGCTGGGCCGGGCCGGCCTGTCGGTGGCCGTCGCGCCGGACCACCTGGTGGTGACCGGTGTGCAGGATCCGGAGACGATCAGCCGGACGCTCGGCGAGCAGGGCATGTGGGTACGCGAGCTGGTCCCGCTGCGGCCGGACCTGGAGAGCGTCTTCCTGGAGCTGACCGGCGGCCACGAGCACGTGGCGGTGCCGCGGCAGGTCGACGGCGCGCCGCCGAGCGACGGAGTGATCGACCTCGACGTCCGGGAGACCCGGGAGGTGGACGCGTGAACCTGGTCCGTGCCGAGCTGGAGCGGCTGGCCGCCCGGCGTTTCGTGCAGCTCATGATGGTGCTGCTGGCTGTCGCCTTCGCGGTGACAGTGGTGACCACCCTCGCCGGTTCGCACCGGCCGAGCCCGGCGGAGCTGAGCCGGGCGCAGGCGCAGGCGGCGGAGAGCGTGCGCCAGATGGAGATGACGTACGACCGCTGCCTGCGGATCCGGGAGGGCTCGCTCCCGCCGGGCGAGAGCGACTACCTGCCGCGCGACTGCGCCCAGATCGATCCGGCCCAGCTCGAGGATCTGCCGAGCGCTGCCGACTACCTCAGCGGTGTCTTCGTCTTCGCCAAGGAGGCCGAGCCACTGCTCTACTTCCTGATCGCGTTCCTGACGCTGTTCGGGTTCCTGGTCGGCGCCTCCTACATCGGGGCCGACCTGAACTCGGGCGGGGTGGTCAACCTGCTGCTGTGGCGGCCCCGGCGGCCCACTGTGCTGGCCGCGAAGCTCGGCACGCTGCTGGGCGGGCTGCTCGGCCTGTCGGTGCTGGCGTCGGCGGCGTACCTCGGGGCGTTCTGGTTGATCGGCCAGGCGTCCGGCCTGGTCGGGCGGACCGGTGGCGACTTCTGGCCGTCGCTTGGCGCGATCTGGGTACGCGGGCTGGTGCTGGTGCTGCTCGCCGCGGCGCTCGGGTTCGCCGTGGCCACGCTGGGCCGGCACACCTCGGCGGCGCTGGGCACGGTGGCCGCGTACGTGGTGGTGTGGGAGCTGGGTGCGCGGCTGGTGTTCCAGATCCTCGAGGTCGGCCGGCCTGATCGGTACATGCTGTCCAGCTATCTGGCGGCCTGGCTGTCCGGTGAGGTACGGCTCTGGGACAACAACGCCTGCGGCCCCGGGATCTCCGGCTACTGCGACGGCTCCTACACGCTGACCTGGACGTCGGGCGTGGTGGTGCTGTTCGGGCTCACCGGCGCGCTGGTGGCCGCGGCGTTCGCGGTGTTCCGTCGCCGCGACCTGATCTGACCGGAGCCGCATCCCGGCAACTCCTTGCGAACCCTGGCGCCATGATGAAGGATTCCTTCACATGGCGCCAGGGTGCACGACGCGGTCAGCCGACCGTCGAGCCGAACACCTCGTCGCGTACCGCGTCCAGCGCGGTCCGCAGCGCGCCGCGCAGGATCGGCTCCTCGGTCAGCCCGGTGGTCACCACCCGGGGCCGGACCAGCGTGATCGCGGCGACCTCGTGCTGCACCCGCTCGGCCAGCGCCGCCCCGCCGGCCTGGCCGACCGCCCCGGCGAGCACCACGAGCGGCGGGTCCAGCACCACGCAGGTGCTCGCCACACCGAGCGCCAGCCGCCGGGCCAGCTCGTCGAGCATCGGCCCACCGGCGGTGCCGGCGGCGATGGCCGCGCGGACCACCTCGGCGGCCCGGGCCGCCGCCACGCCCTGCTCCGCCGCGTCCGGGCTGGCGAAACCGTGCTCGGCGGCCACCGCGCGTACCGCGTCGGCGCCGACGAGCTGCTGGAACGCCGGCTTGGCCCGCTTGGACACGTCGCGCGGGATGGGCGCGCCGGGCACCGGCAGGTAGCCGATCTCGCCGGCCGCGCCGCTGCTGCCGTGGTGCAGCCGGCCGCCCAGCATGATGGCCAGGCCGACGCCCGCGTCCACCCAGACCAGCACGAAGTCGGCGGTGCCACGGGCCGCCCCGGACTGCGCCTCGGCCACCGCGGCGAGGTTCACGTCGTTCTCGAACACGACGGGGGTGTCCAGGTCCTCGCGCAGCGCGGCGAGCAGGCCGCTGTGCCAGCGCGGCAGGTTGAACGCGAACGTGATGTCGCCGGTCTGCGGGTCGACCAGGCCGGGGGTGCCGAGCACGACGCGCCGGACGGCGGACAGCTCCGCACCGGCACTGGCCGCCGCCTGGACCACGGCGTTGTGCACCACGCCGACCGGGTCGTCGGTGTCCTTCGTGGACTGCTCGACCCGGCCGGCCACGGTGCCGGTGATGTCGGCGCAGGCCGCCACCACCCGCTCCGCCCCCACCTCCACGCCCACCACGTACGCGCTGCTCGGCCGGACGGCGTAGAGCTGGGCGTTCGGGCCCCGCCCGCCGGCCTGCTCGCCGACCCGGGCGACCAGGCCGCGCTCCTCCAGCCGCTCGACGAGCTGGGACGCGGTGACCTTGGACAGCCCGGTCAGCTCACCGATGCGGGCCCGGGTCAGCGGGCCACGTTCGAGCAGCAGCTCCAGCGCCGCACGATCGTTGAGCGCCCGCAGGAGTCGGGGGGTGCCGGGCAGCCGGGTCGCACTCATGCCGTCGTCCTCAATTTTCAGTAAAGTTTTCTAACCACAAAACGCCTGCCGAGGGGTGTCCGTTAGCGTATCGGCCACCCCCATCCGCGGAGGTCGGACGACCCGGCAGGGAAAGGGGATACTCGTGGGTCTGGATCCAGGACTGCGCCGGCTCGCGCTGGGCACGCTGCTGGCGGCGTACCCGGGACCGGTCCCGCCGGACTGGGCGGTCGACCTGCTCGCCGACGGGCTCGCCGGGCACACCCTGTTCGGCACCAACATCCACGACCCGGCCCAGGTGGCGGCGTCCACGGCGGCACTGCGCGCCGGCCGCCCCGACGTGATCGTCGCGATCGACGAGGAGGGCGGCGACGTCACCCGGCTGGCGCACGCCATCGGCAGCCCGTACCCCGGCAACGCCGCGCTCGGCGCGGTGGACGACCCCGACCTCACCCGCCGGGTGTACGCGGCGATCGGCGCGGAACTGGCCGCGCTGGGCATCACCGTCGACCTGGCCCCCACCGTCGACGTGAACACCGCCGACGAGAACCCGGTGATCGGCACCCGCTCGTTCGGGGCGGACCCGAAGCGGGTCGCCGTCCACTCGGCCGCCGCCGTCGCCGGTCTCCAGTCGACCGGTGTGGCCGCCTGCGCCAAGCACTTCCCCGGGCACGGCGCCACCGTCGCGGACTCGCACCACGAGCTGCCCACTGTCGACGTGCCGCCGGCCGTCCTGCGGGAACGCGACCTGCCGCCGTTCGCCGCCGTGGTGGACGCGGGCGTCCGCGCGGTGATGACCGCGCACATCCGCGTGCCGGCGCTGACCGGCGACGGCCCGGCCACGTTCAGCCGCGCGGTCCTGCACGACCTGCTGCGCGTCGAGTACGGCTTCACCGGCGCGGTGATCACCGACGCGCTGGAGATGAAGGGTGCGGTGCTCGCCGCGGGCGGGGTCGGCGCGGGCGCGGTCCGGGCCCTGGCCGCCGGCGCGGACCTGCTCTGCATCGGCGCCCGGGTGGACGCCGAGCTGGTCGAGTCGGTCGCCGCCGAGATCGTCGCGGCGATGGCCGGCGGACGGCTGGCGCGCGAGCGGGTCGAGGAGGCGGCCGGCCGGACCGCCGCGCTCGCCGCCACCACCGGCCCCGCCGACGCCCCGCCGCCCGCCGCCGACGGCCTCGGCTACGCCGCCGCGCTGCGGGCGGTACGCGTGGAGGGCGACCTCGTCCGCGACACCGCGCCGCTGGTGGTGCAGGTGCACGCCACCTCCACCATCGCCGAGGGGCGGGTGCCGTGGGGGCTCGGCCCGCACCTGGCCGCCGGGGTCGAGCAGGCTCGCGCGGTGGCGGGCGAGACCGACCCGGAGCAGTTGCGGCGGCTCGCCGGGGACCGGCCGGTCGTGCTGGTCGGGCGGCACCTGCACCGGCTGCCCGGCGCGCGTGAGCTGGTCGAGGCGCTGGCCGCCACGCATCGGGTGACTGTGGTCGAGATGGGCTGGCCTGGTGCGTGGCGGCCGGCGGGCGCGCGCGCGTTCGTCGCCACCCACGGCGCCAGTCACGCCAACGGCCGGGCCGCCGCCGACGCGCTCGGCCTGACCGCCTGACCCGCACCTCCACGCGGCCCGCTGCCCGGAAGGGCGGCGGACCGCTCTCTTGAACACGTTCAAAATCTGTCGTACGCTCAGGGCGCCAGTGATTTGAACACGTTCAAGAGAGGCTACGGGGATGGACGTGAAGGTCTGGATGTACCTGGCCTACCTGACGGTGAGCATCGGCCTCACCGTCTGGGTGGCACGGGCACTGTCCCGCAACGGGCTGGTGTTCCTGCAGGACGTGTTCGCCGACAGCCGGCTGGCCGAGGCCGTCAACAGCCTGCTGGTGGTCGGCTTCTACCTGCTCAACCTCGGCTACGTCACGGTGGCGATGAAGGAGTCCGGTCCGGTCGGCGACACCAGCCAGGCGCTGGAGCAGCTCTCCATGAAGGTGGGGTTCGTCCTGCTGGTGCTCGGCGCGCTGCACTTCTTCAACGTCTTCGCGCTCGGCCGCTACCGGCGCGGCCGCCTGCGGCAGCAGGCCACTCACCCGCCGCTGCCGCCGGTCAGGATGCTCCCGCCGCAGGGCGGACCGGTACCGGCGGGCCCGAACCCGCCGGCCCGGTGACGTCCGCCCCGGGCGGGCACCCGCAGGATCCCACCGGGCACGGGGCCGGTGGGATCCGCGGGTTCACCGTCCTGTTCGACGCGGACTGCCCGATGTGCCGGGCCGCCCGGCGCTGGCTCGCCTCGCGCGCCCAGCTCGTACCGCTGGAGTTCGTGCCGGCCGGCTCCGCCGAGGCCCGGCGGCGCTTCCCCGGGCTGGACCACGACGCGACGTTGCGCGACCTGACGGTGGTGGCCGACACCGGCGCGGTCTACCGCGGCGACGGCGCCTGGTTCGCCTGCCTGTGGGCGCTCACCGAGCATCGCGGTACGGCCGAGCGGCTGGCCCGTCCACACCTGCTGCCGCTGGCCCGCAAGGTGGTGGCGGCGGCCTCCGCGGTCCGCGAGCGGATCCGGGAACCGGGATACGGTGACGACGATGACCGAGCAGAGTGCGCCGACGACAGCTGCGGGTGGCCCGGGTGGGTCGACGGCCCGGGGTGAGCAGACCCGCCAGCTGATCCTGGACACCGCGATGCGGCTGTTCCGCGAGCGCGGATACGCCCGCACGACGATGCGCGCGGTCGCCCAGGAGGCGGGCGTGGCGGTGGGCAACGCCTACTACTACTTCGGCTCCAAGGAGCACCTGGTCCAGGAGTTCTACGCGGGCACCCAGCGTGAGCACCGGAAGGCGGCCGATCCGGTGCTCGCCCGGGAGCGCGACTTCGGCCCGCGGCTGGCCGGGGTGCTGCACGCGGGCATCGACGTGCTGAGCCCGTACCACGCGTTCGCCGGTGCCTTCTTCAAGACTGCGGCCGAGCCGACCTCGCCGCTCAGCCCGTTCTCCGCCGAGTCGTCGGAGCCCCGGGACATGTCCGTCGCGCTGTTCCGCGAGGCGCTCACCGGGTCCACCGTCAAGCTCGACGAGGAGCTGCGCGAGGCACTGCCCGAGCTGCTCTGGCTCGGCTACATGGGGGTGGTGCTCTACTGGGTGCACGACCGCTCGGCGGGGCAGGTGAAGACCCGGCAGCTCATCGACGGCGTGGTGCCGCTCGTGGACCGGCTGGTGGGGCTGTCCCGGCTGCGCGTACTGCGGCCCGTCACCCGTCAGGCGCTCGCCCTGATCCACACGCTGCGTCACTGACCTCGCCGCCGCGCCTGCCAGCGATTACGCAGGTGAGAGTCCGTAACCGGACAGTGGCACACCCCTTGTTGACCACCGGCACTAACACATAGCGTTACCGATGTCGGGGCCTGGGGGAGAGCAGCGGACCGTGGATCCGGCCCGGGATCCACGGTCCGCGCCAGGCCGGCTCAGCGGGGGAACACGCCGAACGCGGTGAGGCCGCGATCCGGGAACCCGGCCGCCTCGGCCACCCGGCCGGACGCCGCGTTGCCCGGTTCGTGCAGGTAGGTGGGGATCGCCCCCTCGTCGAGCACCCGGCGGGCCGCCTGCGCGACCAGCCGCCGGGCCAGGCCGCGCCCGCGCGCCGCCGGCACCGTGCCCACCGCCAGCTCGTGCCCGTACGCGTCGTGCCGCTTGATCCCCACGCCGGCCTGGTACGCACCGTCGGCGCCCCGGACCACCAGCACCTCCCTGTCGAACAGCCGCAGCCACGGCGGCAGCCCGGGCAGCGTGGGCGGCACCCACTCCCCCACCTCCGGCAGCGGCGCCGGGTCGGTGCACCAGCGGAAGACCGAGGTGTGCGCGATGAACTCGGGCGTGCCGACCGCGCCCGGCAGGTCGGGCAGCCACTCCCCGAGCGGCCGGTCGCGCACCAGGGTCCGGACCGCCTCGACCCGGTCGGCGGCCACCGAGAGGACGGTGCTGCCGTCCGCTGTCACCGCGACGGCCGGGCGCAGCCGCCCGTCCCAGGCCGGGCGGGCGCGGCGGTAGGACCGGACCACGTGCAGCCCGGGGCCCGCCGGCCACTGCCCCAACCAGGTCGCCAGATGAAGGAAGACCCGCCGGTCGAGCACGTGATCATGGTACGCCGGGAAGCCGCGCCCGTGTCCGCCGAATTCCGCGATCGCGCCGGGGTTGAGACGTGCGGCCGATGGGTAGAGGGTCGGCACGCCAGCGACGGACGCCGATTCCTGCTTCCGCCACCGGCCGCAGGACTTCCGGCGCTTCACGGAACCGAAGGCATCGACCCTGCGTCATATTCATTTTCATACATGGACAAGTTTCTCTGGGACGGTAGTGGTCATGCCTCACGAACCGAATGACCGATTCCAGCAGGAGCCGGAGCGCGGCTGGCGGGCCGCCGCAGACGCCGGACGGTTCCCGGCGCAGCCGGCGTACCGCGAGGCCCGTGACCGGGGACTCTCCTGGGCCGAACTGAACGCGCAACCGGCAGGCACCGCCTCCTGGCGTGGCCTCACGACGCTCTGAGGGCGGGCGGCGACACACCGGCCGGGCGGCGTACCGGCCTTCGCACACCTGTGCGGTAGCGTCTTGTGGTCCGATTTCCGGCCTACGACAGGAGAAGCTCCGCGCATGGGCAAGAAGACGATCCACGTCTCCGACTTCACCGGTCAGGTGCTCAGCCCCGACGACGAGGTGGTCAAGGTCGTCGTCCTGGAGCACCCGGACCTGGTCGCCGGCCCCGTGCAGCTGGACGCCACCGCGGTCGAGGTGGAGAGCATCGACGACGCGGCGCTCGACGTCGCGGTGGTGGAGATCTACGACCGGCACGGCCACGGTGAGCCGCGCCGGGTCGTGCTGACCGCCAGCGAGTTCGACGCGATGGCGACCGACGTACCGATGGCGCAGCTGCTGCGGACCGCCGAGCGGGTCAAGCCGCCCAAGGCCCGGCGCGCCACCGAGAAGATCGACTACGGCACCATCGAGCACGCCGGGCGCCCGCACCGCGGCCGGGTCACCGAGGAGGAGGCCCGGCTGGTCCGGGAGCACCTCGACGAGGTGAACAAGCGCCTGGCCGACGCCGGCATCCGCCAGGTCGACCCGGCCGACCCGGAGCACGCCGCCCGGTACGGCTTCCCCGTCGCCGGCTGACGGCCCGGACGCCGGGCACGCGCCCCCGTGACGCGTGCCCGGCGCGGGGTCAGGCCCCTTTCCGGCTGATCTCGGCGAGCGCCGCCTCGAACGCCGACTCCAGCGCGGACTTCTCCAGGCCGAGGCCGCGCAGCACGCCGTCGTCGCCCTCCTCCTCCAGCAGGGCGAGCAGGATGTGCTCCGTACCGATGTAGTTGTGCCCCATCCGCAGCGCCTCCCGGAACGTCAGCTCCAGGACCTTCTTGGCCCGCGCGTCGTAGGGGATCAGGTCCGGGACCGGGTCGGCCTTCGCCGGCAGCGTCGCGGTGACGACCTCCCGCAGCCGCTCCAGGGGTACGCCGTTGGCCACGATCGCCGCGGCGGCCAGCCCCTCCGGCTCGGCGAGCAGCCCGAGCGCGACGTGTCCCGGGGTGATCTCGGCGTTGCCCGCGGTCCGCGCCTCCTCCTGCGAGGCCAGGACCACGTTGCGGGCGCGCGGGGTGAACCGGCCGAATCCCGAGTTCGGGTCGAGCGCGGCGGCGGTCTCCGCCTTGGCGGCGGAACGCTTCTGGGCAGCCTGCTTCGTCACGCCCATGCTGCGGCCGATCTCTGTCCACGAGGCGCCGGAGCGGCGCGCCTGGTCGACGAAGTGCCCGATCAGGTGGTCGGCCACGTCGCCCAGGTGGTCGGCGACGAGAACGGCACCGGCCAGTTGGTCGAGCGCGTCGGTGTGCGCCTTCTTGATGCCGTCGATGAGGTCGTCGAGTCGTACCGGATGGGTCATCTTGAGCGGTTCGGTCTCCTCCATGCGTCAACCATAGGTTGACGATCTCAGGGCCGTCAACCCTCGGTTGACGGTGCCGTCCGCGTCGCATGATGATCTCGACGCGGGTACTGTCGGTCGGGGTGAGCACCCATTCGACACTGCTGTTCGTGCTCGCCGCCGTCGCGGTCGTCGTCGCCGTGCGGTGGGTGGCCTCCCGGACCGGTCTGCCGGCAGCCGCGCTGCTGCCACTCATCGGCATCGCGTACGCGCTGCTCCCCGGCCCCAACGTCGGCCTCGACCCCGACCTCGTGCTCATGGTCGTGCTGCCACCGCTGCTCTACAGCGCCGCGCTCGACTCCTCCCTGCTGGACATCCGCCGCAACCTGCGGATCGTGGTCAGCCTCTCCGTGGTTCTGGTGCTCCTCACCGGACTGCTCGTGGGCGTCGGGTTCCACCTGTTCGTGGCCGGCGCGACGCTGGCCGCAGGCATCGCTGTCGGCGCCGCGATCGCCCCGCCCGACCCGGTCGCCGCCCTGGCCGTGGGCCGCCGGGTCAACCTGCCGCCGAAGATGGTCACGATCATTCAGGGCGAAGGGCTGCTGAACGACGCTACCGCGCTGACCATGCTCAGCGTCGCGGTGGCCGCCGCCGTGGGCGGCACGTTCTCGTTCCCCGCCGCGATCGGGAAGTTCGTGCTGGCGGCAGCAGGCGGCATCGCGGTGGGCGTGGTCGTCGCCCGGGCGAAACGGCTGGTCCGGCCGCTCACCGCGGACCCGCTGCTGTCCAACGCGATCTCGCTCGCGACACCGTTCGTGGCGTACCTGCTCGGCGAGGCGCTGCACGTCTCCGGCGTGCTCGCCGTGGTGGTCGCCGGCCTGATCGTCGGCCACCAGACACCGCAGTTCGGCTCCGGGGCCGCCCGCCTCCAGACCAACGCCGTGTGGCGGCTCGTCGACTTCCTCCTCGAAGGCTTCGTCTTCCTGCTGATCGGCCAGCAGCTCCCCGCCGTCGTGCGGGGCCTGCGCCAGTACGAGACGTCGACGATCGTCATCGCCGTCGCCGTGTCGGTCGGCGTGGTGCTGCTCCTGCGCCCCGCCTGGCTGATCCTGACCCAGTGGCTCCCCCGGTCGCTGCACACCCGGCTCGGCGGCGTCGCCGAACAGGACGACACCGACGACCCTGACGCCGCACGCCGGCTCGGCGGCGTCGACCGCAGGGAACGCGGCCTGACCGCCCGCGAGGTGGTGGCCCTGAGCTGGTCCGGTACGCGTGGCGTGATCAGCCTCGCCGCGATCTTCACGCTGCCGTTGACCACCCGCAGCGGAGACCCTTTCCCCGATCGTGACCTGCTGCTGTTCTGCACGTTCGTGGTCGTCCTGGTGACGCTGGTCGGGCAGGGCCTGACGTTCGCGCCGCTCGTGCGGATGCTCGGCCTGCGCGCAAACGAGGCCGACCAGGCCCGGGTACGCAACGAGGCCCGCTCGGCAGCGGTCGAGGCCGCCCTGGCCCGCCTCGACACCGTCGCCGCCGAGGAGCCGGACAGCACTGTCGCCGTCGACACCACGCGGGCCCAGTTGCAGACCCGGCTGGCCCGCTACCGGGG
This sequence comes from Micromonospora sp. Mcm103, assembly GCF_024519755.1. Lineage (NCBI taxonomy): Bacteria > Bacillati > Actinomycetota > Actinomycetes > Micromonosporales > Micromonosporaceae > Micromonospora > Micromonospora sp. Mcm103. Next base: position 34,082 of record NZ_JALJRJ010000032.1, on the reverse strand, counting down.
GCGGCTCGACCTGATCCAGCAGAGCGGATCGTCGGAGCTGCCCACCTCACCGGAGTACGAGACGGCGCTGCGGGTCCGCCGGACCGTCCTCGAGGCGCAACGCGAGGAGTTGCTGCGGTGGCGCGACTCCGGACGGCTGCCGGACGAGGAACTGCGCGTGCTGGAACGCGAACTCGACCACGAGGAGCTGTTGCTGCCGAAGCGGGCACCAGGCTGACCCTGGGCCCGGCGCCCGCCGGCTGCCTCACAGCTGGCGCAGGATCACCGGATCCTTGATCTTCTTGTCGGCGGCCAGCAGCAACGCCTTGCTGATGATCTCGGTGAGCCGGCTGTCACCCTCGAAGGGGAGGTACATCTCCGGCTCCTTCGCCTTCGCCGAGTCCGGGATGATGCACAGGTACCGCTCGTCCGGTGCGATCAGGATGTTGCCCGAGCCGCAGTGGATGCGGTACGTGTGCAGGTCGCCGCGTACCTCCAGGAACCTGTCGGTGAGCGTGCAGCGATCGGCGATCGCCAGCCGGGGGATCAGGTCGGCCAGCACGTCCCGGCGCGTCCGGGCGGTGGGAGTGAGGTCGCCGAAGCTGTTCCGCGCCCAGTAGTCGCGGTACCGGCCCGCTGGGCCGCCGTCGTACCAGTCCGGGTCGGATCCGACCCCGGCCGCGGCCACGAACAGGTCGACGTCGCGCATCACCTCGCTCAGCACGACCGGCGGAACCTCCGCCAGCGGAACCGGCAGGCGCTCTCCCCGGACGAAGAACAGCTGGTCGGTCCCCATCGTGTCGAACACGAGGTCGTCGCCCCGGTCCTCGATTCCGGCGACACCCAGTTCGGCGCGCAACCCCCAGTCCGGGAGAGCCAGCCGGGGCAGGTTGTACGAGGCCCCGTCGTTGCGGTGCTGGACGTACGACCAGCCGCGCCGGGACAGCAGCGCGTTGAGCCGGTGCTGACGCACGATGTGCGCGGCGAACCGGTTGGAGTACGTCCCCGTGGCCCGCTCCGCGTCGGTGAGCAGGTACTGCTCCCGGTGTGCCTGCTTGAACGGCTGGGTGATCTCATGCCGGGCCAGGAAGTCCCGCCACGGCCCCACCGCGTCGGGGTCGAGCACCGGATGCCACAGCCGGACCGTCGCCTCGTCGGCCGGCTCGACCACTGTGTCGTCCACTGTTCGCAGCGCCTCACCGGCCCAGCAGCAGGCAATGCCGTCGACGGTCCAGACGAGACGCCGGGCCAGGGTACGGGCCAGCGGATGGTCGAGGAACCGTTCGCGCCACTGCTCGACGGTCCACGAACGGTCGCGCCGCAGGAGCCCTTCCAGCCGGTCGCGGGTGGCGACGAGCGTGGCGGCGACGTCAGCGACCGTTGCCTTCAGCTCCTTCACCTCGTCGCCGTGTTCCTTGCGCACCTGCGCCGGAGGGGCCTTGACCACCTTGCCGTCGGCGTTGCGCCACACCAGTAGGGCGTCGACGCCGCGCACCTCCAGCTCGTACGAGCAGTCGCCCAGCTTGTCCGCGAGCGGCAGCCCGAAGCCGGGCAGGGCCATCTCCTCGACGTCCTCCCGGCTGACACCGCGCGCCTCGGCGTGCCGGGTCAGCCCCTTCTCCACCAGGCGCAGGGTGCTCTTGTAGGTCAGTCGCGAGGACAGCCGCGCCAGTTGGGCGAGCGCGGCCGGGTGATCGGTGTCGACGAGCGCCGCCACCGCGACGTTCGCCAGTTTCGGGCTCGCCGGGCCGTGGCCGGAGATCTTGCGGGCGGCCCGTTCCGCGATCTGGCCGAGACTGCGCAGTGTCTGCTCGGACGGCGGGCACATCGTCCGCGTCGAGATCAGTCCCCACAGCAGCCCGACGTTGTAGCGGTCGATCATCCGTGGTGGCATGTCCTTGATGTGGCCGGGGCAGCATATGGTCATGCGCAGCGGCAGGCGGCGCGCCTGCCCGACGAGCGGGAGCCAGTCGTCGAGCCGGGCGGTGAAATCGTCGACGCCCACCGCGTCGAGCAGCGACCGGGCCTGCTTGCGCCAACCGGCCGTCGGCTTCGCCTTGTCCACCTCGACCCGACAGTGCGCCAGCAGCGCCTCCCACGCGGACCGGCGATCCGCCGGCATCGCCTCGATGTCCGCGACGGCGCGGTCGGCCCACTGCTCACCGACGTTGGGAATCGGCCACATCCGGTCGGCCTCGTCGCTGATGTCGCTCAGCGAACGTTCGATCCGGGTCCGGCGCCAGTTCGCCAGCGCCGCCGGGTTCACCCGCCCGGCCGACGCCTGCGCCTGGATGGCCTCCCAGGTGAACCGCTTGAGGCCGATGCTCCAGCCACCGAACCCCAGCCATGCCTGACCGCCGAGCCGGTCCAGCCAGGACGCGCCGTCGATCCCGCCGCCGGATCTGACGGCACTGATCAGCCTGCCCTGCCCGGCGCGGTGCTCCCCCGGCACCGTCAACACGTCGAACACCACCTGCCGTACCGGCGCCGGTTGTGCGGCCAGGAGTTCCTCCGTCCGGCGCCACGCTTCGCCCCGAGCGCGGTCCCACGGGCTCTCGTGCTGAAGCGGCAGCCGCGGCAGACGGCCGGCGACTGTCAGCGCGGCGGCGGCACGGCGGTCGTGATCCGCGTCGTCACCGGCCAGGTCGGCCACGGCGGCGGCGACCGACTCGGCCTGCCGCGTGGCCTCCGCCAACAGCTCGGCCTGCGGCGGAGCCAAATCGCCGGGCCCGCGCGGTTCGTTGAGCGCGGCGAGCAGCGCCGGAACCGAGCCGGCCGGCGCCCAGCCGCACACCGTCACCACCTTGTCGACGAACCTTAGCCGGGATGACTCGTTGAGGGTCCGGTCGGGGCGTTCGTACCAGCCCTCGACGGTGGTGATCACATCGCGCAGCGCCGGCTCCGGGTCGTACGTGTCCACTCAGCCACCCACCAGCGGAACGAGCTTGAGGAAGGTGACGCGGGATCCCGCGTGCAGGCGGACCTTCTCGTCCAGGGCGGTGACCTGGCGGTCGTCGACGAGCACCACGAAGGCGTTGCGGCCGAACGCGTCGAGAGTCGTCCGGCTGCGCTCCTCCGGGTCGGCGTCCACACCGGACTCGACGATCTCCAGCGAAACCCGCCGCCGGATCAGCTCGTCGAGCCGTACCTCTTCCTCGAAGACCTCGATGGTCCACGCCGGCCCGCTCGGCGCACCGACGACCTCGTCGGTGACTGTGATCAATGGCATGGCGGAGAAGATAGCGCTCTCCTCCGACACCGCACGCATTTTGTGTGACCTGAGCACGTACCGGACAGTCTCCACGGTGTACGAGATCGTTCCGTGAAGGCGAGGTTGTGAGCGTGTCCTATCCCGCGTACCCGAGCAGGGCCGGCATGTCGGCGGTGGTGGAAGCGGCACGCCGCGGCGACCGCGCGGCGATGGACGAGCTGGTCTCGCACTGTCTGCCGCTGGTCTACAACATCGTGGGCCGGGCGCTGAACCGGTCGGCAGACGTCGACGACGTGGTGCAGAACACGATGCTGAGCGTCGTCCGCGGGCTGCCGGGCGTACGCGAGCCGCAGCTTTTCCGCTCGTGGCTGGTCGCCGTCACCATGAACGAGATCCGCACCCACACGCAGCGCCGGCACACCACACCGGCGCCGCCGGAGGACATCGACAACGTGATCGACCCGCGCTCGGACTTCGAGGACCTGACCCTGACCCAGCTCCGCCTCGCCGACCAGCGCCGGGAGGTCGTCCTGGCCACGCGCTGGCTGGACGACGACCACCGCCACCTGCTGTCGCTGTGGTGGCTGGTCGAGGCCGGTCACCTCAGCCGCGCCGACCTGGTCGACGCCCTGAAGCTGGCCCCGCACCACGTGACAGTGCGCGTGTCCCGGATGAAAGCGCAGCTGGACACCGCCCGGCTGGTCGTGCGGGCCCTCACCGCCCGGCCCGGTTGCGCCGCCCTGGCTGACACGGCCGGCGGCTGGGACCGCCGGCCCGCGCCGGTGTGGCGCAAGCGGTTCGCCCGGCACATCCGGGACTGCCCGCACTGCCCGGACGCGACGAACGACCTGGTCCCCGCCGAGCGGCTGCTGGCCGGTCTGGCGCTCACCCCGATCCCGGCCGATCTCGCCTCGGACGTCACGCACCACCTGCGCACCGTCGCCTCGCCGTCGCACGCCGTCCCGCCCGGCGCGCAGATCGTGACCGCCGGGACGCGGTCGGCGTTCTCCCTGTCCAAGACGCTTGTCGGCGTCGTCGCCGCCGTCGCGGTGGCCGGAGGCGGCGCGCTCGTCCTCGCCAACTACCCGAGCGAGCCGAAACCGCGGCCGGCGAGCGTGGCAGCCGCGCAGCCCCCGGCCGCGACCGCCGCACCGTCGCTCACACCCTCCCCGACCCCGGTGGAGTCGTCCCCGCCCGCGGTGAAGCCGTCCCCCACCACCGCTCGCCCGAGCCCCGCCAGGTCCGTGAAGCCGTCACCGAAGCCGACCCCGTCGCCGACCCGGTCCGCTGGCACGTCGACGGGTGTCTCAGCCGCCGAACGGCGGCTGCTGGTGCTGCTCAACGAGCGGCGTCGCGCGCTCGGGCTGACCGAGGTCAAGCTCGGCGCGGCGCAGCACCGCGAGGCGGAGGCCTGCGTACGGCAGAACCTGAACGCGAGCGGCCTGCAGCACTGCGGGCACGAGGTGCTGTTCGCGTCGTCCGGCAACTCCTCGCCGGAGCAGATGATCGAGGCCTGGTTCAACAGCCCCGGGCACAAGACGGCGCTCACGTACGCCAGTTCCCGCTTCGCCGGCCCGGCGATCGTCTTCAACGGCAGCCGCCAGGTCGCCGCCATCAACATCGACTACTGAGGCGGTCGCTAGGCTCCGCTGATGACGCACGAGAAGGAGATCGTCGAGCCGGTCGACCTGTGCCTGCCGGACGGGCGGCTCAACCCCGCCGCGGTCGGCTGGACCCGCCGGCCGCTGCACCGGGCGAACCTGCGCGGCTGGGGAAGGGCCAAGCGCTGGGAGTACTGGGGGATCGTGACGCCCACCCACATCGTCGGTCTCGTCGCGTCGTCGCTGGACTACGCCGGGGTGCACGGCGTCTACGTGCTCGACCGCGCCACGAAGGTCGAGACCGGCAAGGACGTCGTGGTCCCGTTCGCCCGTGGCGCCGTGCTGCCGCCGTGCAGCGGCGCGGGCACCGTGGTCGCCCGTGGGAGCGGCCTGTCGATCGACATCGACCAGACAGGCGAGGGCAGCACGATCCGTGCCACCGCACCCGGCATCGAGATCGATCTCGTGGTGCCGCTCCCGCCCGGCCACGAGTCGCTCGGCGTCGTGGTCCCGTGGAGCACGCGCCGGTTCCAGTACACGGTCAAGGACGTCGGGCGCCCGGTGCGCGGCTCGCTACGGGTCGACGGCACGACGCACGTCGTGGACGAGCGGGACTCGTTCGCCGTGCTCGACCACGGCCGGGGCAAGTGGCCGTACGCGATCACCTGGAACTGGGCGGCGGGCAGCGGACGAGACGTGTCGATCCAGCTCGGCGGCAAGTGGACCGACGGCACCGGCTCGACCGAGAACGCGCTGTTCGTCGGCGGCCGGCTGCACAAGCTCGGCGCCGAACTGCAGTGGAGCTACGACCGCCACGACTGGCTGCGGCCGTGGCGGATCAGCGGTGATCGGGTCGCTGTGGAGTTCCACCCGTTCCACGAGAAGATCTCGCGCACCAACCTCGGCGTCGTGGCCAGCGAGACCCACCAGTGCTTCGGGCACTTCTCCGGCTGGGCCCAGGCGGACGACGGCGAACGGGTGGGGGTGGACGGCCTGGTCGGCTGGGCGGAGGAAGCTCAGAACCGCTGGTGACGCAGCCGCTCGTTGACCTGCCGGACCACCTCCTCGGGAAGCTTGACCACGCGCCGGTCGTACGTGAGCAGACCGTTGAGCTCGTCCTCCACGTCGGACAGCTGGGTGTAGACGGTCGCGCTCAGACCGGCCCGGATCGCGGGCACGATCTGCTCGGTGTGCAGCCGCGTGAACGCCTCCGCCAGCTCCCCGGCGCTCCGGCACCGCCGGTAGCCGAAATCCTTGCGGCTGAAGGCGTGCCCGTCGACGCGCAGGTTGTAGCCGCCGTACTCGGACAGCACCAGCACCCGCCGGTCGCCGCGTCGCCGCGGCACCCGGAAGCGGCGGAAATACACGTGCAGGCTGCGCAGGTCGCCGCCGCCCTGATCGTGCCATCCGCTGGCGTGGTCGACCGTACGGGTGCTGTCGAGTTCGGCGACCTCGCGGGCGATCCGGGCCGCGTCGAACTGCCCCCAGCCCTCGTTGAAGGGCACCCACACGGCGAGGCTCACCACGTTGCGCAGGTGCTCGACGGTGTCGCGCAGCTCGGCCCGGAACCGGTCCCGTCCACCGGCGTCGGCACGGCCGAACCAGCGCCGCCACCGGCCCCGGTCGGGCAGCCGCAGCGGCGTCACCGCCGGCGCGGTGACGACCAGCGAGTGGTAACCGCTGCCGCCGTTGACCATGTCCTGCCAGACGAGCATCCCCAGCCGGTCGCAGTGGTGGTACCAGCGCAGCGGCTCGATCTTGATGTGCTTGCGCAGCATGGTGAACCCGAGCCGCTTCATGGTGGCGATGTCGGCGATCATCGCCTCGTCCGAGGGCGCCGTGTACATGCCGTCCGACCAGTAGCCCTGGTCGAGGATCCCGGCGTGGAAGTACGGCCGGCCGTTGAGCAGCAGCCGGGGCACGCCGTCGGGGTCCGGTCCGACACCGAACGAGCGCATGCCGAAATAGCTGCGTACCCGGTCCGCGCCCAGCTCGGCGATCACGTCGTAGAGGAACGGGTCCTCGGGGCTCCACTGCCGTACCTCGGGGATCGGGATGCGAACGGCCATGCCGACGGGTGCGGTGGCCTCGGCCACCGCGATCCCGTCGGCCAGGATCCGGATGCCGGCGTCGCCGGCATCCGCCGGCGCGTGCACCGTCACCTCGACGCACCGCTCGTCGAGGAGCGGGGTCAGGGTGAGGTGCCGCAGGTGTACGGCGGGCACGCTCTCGGCCCACACCGTCTGCCAGATCCCGGACTGCGCGGTGTACCAGATGCCGCCGCGGCGCAGCCGCTGCTTGCCCCGGGAGTGGTGGCCGGTGTCGCTGTCGTCCTGGACCGCCACGACCAGGACGTTGGCGTCGTCGCGGAGCGCGTCGGTGATGTCGCAGGTGAACGGCAGATACCCGCCGGTGTGGCCGCCGACCGGAACATCGTTCAGGTAGACCTCGCAGGTCTGGTCGACCGCGCCGAAGTGCAGCAGCAACCGCGAGCCGGCAGCGTGGAAGCCCGCCGGCAGGGTCAGCGGGCGGCGGTACCAGAGCGTCTCGCCCGGCTGGAGCTGCCGCCCGACGCCGGAGAGCGTGGACTCCGGGGAGAACGGCACGATGATCTCGCCGTCGTAGCGTTCCGGCTCGGCGGGGGAACCGGTGATCGCGTACTCCCACCGGCCGTTGAGGTTGAGATAGCTGTCCCGGGCGAACTGCGGGCGGGGATACTCGGGCAGGACACGCTCCGGGTCGAGCGCGGCACCCCACGGGGTCGGCAGCGTCATGCCCGGGCCTCCCGCTCCCGCCGCCGCAGCGCCACGGCCGGCACCGCGATGAGGACCAGCACTGCGAGCGCCATGAGGAAGATGCCCGGCGTCGGGACCTGCTTCACCACGCCGAGGTCCTCGTAGACCTCGCCGGCGCCGGTGATCACGGCGGCACCGAGGTAGGGACCGACGAGCATCGGGACGAGGATGGCGAAGACCATCCGCAGCCCCTGGACATGGCCGGCCCGGTCCGGCGGTGAGTAGTCGCGCACGATGGCGCCGATCGGGGCGAGGACGAGCATGAAGCCCGACATCATCACGATCCCGGCGACGATCACGGGAACCATGCCGCGGGCGAAGAACATCAGCGCCAGGCCGGTGCCGTAGACCACTACCGCCGGCAGCAGGAAACGCACCTTGCCGACGCGGTCGATGAGCCGCCCGCCGACCACGCTGACCGCCGACGCCGTGACGAGGACGACGGCCAGGACGATCGCGTACCCCTCGATCCGCAGATACCGCTGCAGGTAGATGATCAGATACGGCAGGAACACCTGGGTGGAGATCCCCCAGATCGACCAGGCCGCCAGGGCGAGGTAGAGCCCCGGGTTGGCCCGGACGGCGGCCGGGCGCAGACCGTGTACGACGGCGCGCAGGTAGCCGCCCTCGTGCCGGACGAGTGACGGGCTGTCCTCGACCAGGAACCAGGCCAGCAGACCGGCCACGGCCATGATCGCGCCGATGATCACGAAGAACAGTTGCCAGTTCCCGGTGCGGGCCAGCCCGTCGAACCCGCCGAAGATCACCAGCATCGAGACCAGCGGCATGATCGCGAGCACCGACTCGACCCGGCCACGGTTCGCCGGCTCCGTCACGTCGGTGACCCACGCCTGGAACGCCGCGTCGTTGGCGCCCGAGCCGAGGAAGGACATCAGGCAGTCCAGCGTGATGACCGCGATCGCCGTGACCAGCACGACGTTCGCGACGGGCGCGATGTCCTCCACGAAACCCACGGTCAGGAAGCCGAAGGCGGCGGTGGAGACGCCCCACAGCAGGTAGCCGCCCGCGATGAACGACCTGCGCCGGCCGGTCCGGTCGGAGAGGGCGCCGAGCAGCAGGGTGGCGACAGTGGCGGTCACGGCGCTGGCGGCGACCATCGTGGCGATCACGTTCGGGTCGTCGGTGATCGTGTCGTACACGAACAGGTTCAGGTAGATGTTCTCGATGGTCCAGGCCATCTGCCCGACGAGCCCGAGCACGATCAGCGCGGTCCAGGTGCGGGGGCGCAGGCCGGCCGGACCGGCCGAGGTGGCCGGGGTGAGCACGCTCCGGGTGGCGGACACGACGGCCTCCTTCGACGGGTCAGAATATGATCTATTCCGCCCGGCAGTCGATGGGTCCGAGGTCCGGCCAGGTTGCGGCGTCCGAACGGGCACGACGAAAAGGCCCTGGTTCGGGGTGAACGAACCAGGGCCTCTGCCATCTGTGCGCCGCCAGGGACTCGAACCCCGAACCCGCGGATTAAGAGTCCGCTGCTCTGCCAGTTGAGCTAGCGGCGCTCGCTGACAACGGGACGAGACGTTAGCACCCCGCCCACCACCCCGGAAAGGCAGGGTCGGCCTCACCGCACCGCCAGCGTGACCTGCCCGGTCGCGGCCCCCGACGGGTCCACCACCAGGGTGTACGCCCCGGACGCCGGCAACACGGTCGGCCCGAGTTCACCGGCCCCGTTGATCACGCAGCCGCTGCCGACGGTGCTGCCGTCGGGCGCGCGCAGCGCCAGCACGCCGCACTGGTCCGGCAGGTCGGAGGCGGTTGCACTCACCGTCACGGACGTGCCGGCCGCAGCGGTGAACCGGTAGCCGATGATCGTGCCGGGCCGGTCCACGACGGCGACGACAGGTGGCCCGCCGAGCGCGATCGTCGCGCCCCGGTCCCGGCTGGTGACGACCCGCAGCGTGGCCGTGCCGGTGCCGCGTTCGGTGGGGTCGACCACCACCGTGTACGTCCCGTCGGCGGGCAGCGGCGTGCCGTCGATCTCACCGACGCCGTTGATCACGCAGCCGCTGCGCAGTAGCCGCCCCTCGGCGTCCCGCAGTTCCAGCGGCGAGCACTGGTCGGTGAGCGTGCTCGTCGGCACCTCCACGTAGACGCGCTCACCCGCGCGCCCGGTGAACCGGTAGCGGGCCCGCGCTCCGGGCTGCGCGACGGTGGCGGTGACCGCCGGGCCGTTCGGTTGCAGCGTCCCGTCGCTGTCCTGGGCCGTGTACACCCGCACGGCGGCGCGGCCGGTGTCACCTGGTGCGGCGGTGACCCGCAGCGCGTACGTGCCGGTGGCGGTGAGGTCGACGCGGTCGACGTACCCGGCGCCCTTGATGTTGCAGCCGCTGGCGATCTCCCGTCCGCCCGGTTCGGTGAGCACGTACGGCGAGCAGCGGTCGCCGATGCCCGGCGCGGTGGCGTCGACGAAGACGGCGTCCCCGGCGCGGGCGACGAACGTCAGCGGCTCCCCGCCGGGGGTGAGCGTGGCGGTGGCGACAGGAACAGCGGTGATCGGGGCGGCGGCCGGTGGGGCGACCTGTTCGGTGCTCGCGCCGGCCACGGCGAACTCGGGTCGGCCGCTGACCGCGACGTCGAAGACGCATTCGGTGAGCTGGGCGGGCGCGGTCACGCCGGCCCAGCGGCAGACCTGTTCGGCCGCCGCGCGCCGGGCCGGGTCGAGGTCGCCGACGGTGACCTCCCGTTCCGGGAACGCCCGGTCGGTGAACGTGCCGGTGTCCTGCCCGTCGTCGTAGTGCAGCAGCGAGCGGTCCCTGGTGATCCGCCAGCTGTCCGCGTACGCGGGATAGAGCTTCGCGAACGGCACCGGCTGTGCCAGTGCCGCCCCGGAGGCGGGCGCGATGTCGTCGGCCGGGTCGCCGTCGAAGTCGCCGAGCAGTCCGCGTACCTTCCCGGCCCTCCCGTCGGCCAGCCGCACCAGGATTCGGTAGCCGTAGCGGCCGATCTGGTCCACCGCCGCCGCGGACCCGTCCGGCCACGTCACGTCGTACCCGTCGGCGGGGCCGGTGTCCGACGGGCGGCGGGTGAGGGTGCCGCCGCCGGCCAGGTCGGTGCGGTCCGGCAGCGCGGCCGGCGCTGCGCCGTCGACGTGGACGCGGGTGCCGCCGTCGGTGAGGGTGAGCGCGACGCGGTGCGCGCCGATCCGGAACGCGACGGCCGAGTTGACCGAGGCGGTACGCGTGCCGGACATCGGGGTCTGCCGGACCTGCACCTCCAGCGGGTCGCCGCCGGTGGACGCGACCAGCGTGAACTCGCCGACCGCCTGGAAGTCGTAAGCGACCCGGTCGAACGTGACCAGGTGCGGGTCGCCGTTGCTGCCGCCGCAGTCGACGCCGTCCTCGCAGAGCTTCACCGGCCCCTTCGGCGGCGGCGTCTTCTTGGCCGGCTTCTTGCACTCGTCGAGGTTCTTCGGCAGCGTCTTCCCGTCGTACTCGGTGCGCGGCGGCAGCCCTTTCGCCGCCCGGTAGCGGTTCTCCGCGAGCGTCGCCTTCACCTCGGCGGTACGGATGCCGGTGCCGCCGCACTCGCCCTGCGGCACCGCGTTGCGGGAGATGTCGTCGGCGTGGTTCAGCTCGTGGTAGAGCGCGGCGCAGGGGTCGCGGGCCACCCCGTCGCCGTACGGGTCGGTGGAGGTCGGGTTCCAGGTGACGGTCGAGGAGCCCTTTCCGTCGGCGCTGTCCGGCGTCTCGAACGCGCCGGAGCCACCAGTGGTCGGGATGATCCGCACGCGGGGACTCTTCTTGTCGCGCAGCCGGGGCAGCAGGCCGGACGGGTCGCCGCCGGGTAGCGCGAACCCGGCCAGGCAGCCGTCGACAGCCGCCTGGAAGTCGACGCCGCTGACCGGGACACCTGCGGTCGGGTCGACGCCGTAGTCGGCCCGCGCCGGCCGGGCACCACCGCCGACGTATGCGCCGACGGCCATCAGCAGCACCAGGGCCACGGCGGCGGCTGTCGGCCGGCGTCGTCGGCGTACCAGCAGCAGCACGACCAGCGCGACGACGAGCAGCGCGAGTGCTCCCCCGCCGACGAGCCAGAGCCAGCGCCGTCCGGGACCGCCGTCGTCGGAGACGGTGAACGTGGTGGTCCGCAGCGCGCTCGCGCCCGCGCACGGGTTCGTCGCGCCGGTGACCGGCAGCGTCACGTAGCCGGCGGTCACCTCGTACCGGCCGGGTGCGCCGACCGGCCAGAGCGTGTCCAGCCCACCGCCGTCCGGGGTGGCGGCCACCGAGCGGAACACGACATCGCCGTCGCGCAGCCGTACCCCGGTCAATCCCACGGCGGCGGTCGCGCCCGGCTCCACTGTGGTCAGGCCGGCGGTGGCGGTGGCACCGATACCGTCCTCGAAGAAGCTGCGGGCCAGCGTCGGCTCGACGTCGCGCCCGTCCCGGCGTACCCCCGTGATCTGCACGGTGCCGACGGGCCCGGTGGCGAGCGCGCACGCCGACCCGGTGGTGTTCGTGACGGTGAGATCGAGGCGGACCTGGTCCCCGGCGCGGTAGTCGGCCTGGCCGGGCCGCAGGGCCAGGCCGAGGCCGCCGTCGGCGGGCGCCGCGGCGCCGCTCGCCGCCCCGGTCGCCAGAGCGGTCACGAGTACGCCGAGCGCCGCCACCAGCCGCAGGGTCCACCTCATGGTGCGGACTGTAGAAGCGGGTGGGCCGGTTTCCGCGCGGTCTGTCGGGGACCGGTCGGAGCCGTATCCTGCTGGTGATGAATGTCTTCGGCACGGTGGCCGACCTGTACGAGCGCGCCCGGCCCGGATATCCGCCGGAGATCGCCGAGTCGATAGTCGCCTACCACGGCGGCACCCCGGCCTCAGTCGTCGAGGTCGGCGCGGGTACCGGGAAGGGCACCGAGGTGCTGGCCCGCCTCGGTGCGCCCCTGACCTGCGTGGAGCCCGACGCGCGAATGGCGGCCCGGCTGGCCGAGCGGTTCCCGGAAGCGCGCATCGAGGCAACGACGTTCGAGCGGTGGTCGCCACCCACCGGCGGGGTGGACGTGCTCGCCTGCGCGATGGTCTGGCACTGGCTGTCCCCGGCCACCCGCAACGCCCTGGCCCGGCGCGCCCTGGCGCCCGGCGGCACCCTCGCCGTCTTCGGGCACCGCTACGACTACGCCGACGCCGCCCAGCAGGCCGCCGTCCGGGCCGCGCTGCGATCCGTCGACCCGACCGTCCGGGAGCGGCCCGTCGACTGGTTCCACCGGGACGTCCTCGACAGCGGGCAGTTCGACGACGTACGCCGCGAGGTGTTCCGGCGGGAGCTGCCGCTTGACAAGGAGCGTTACCTGGCGCTGATGCGCACGTTCGGGCCGTACCTGTCCCGCACACCGGAGCAGCAACGACGTGGGATCGCCGCCCTCGACCGGCTGGTCGACGACTTCGGCGGCACCGTCGTGCTCGACCTGCGAACCACGCTGGTGCTGGGGCGGGCCGATGCTCGGTGACCGGTGGGGTGTCTCCGACGACGAGACACGTCGCCGGTATCCGTGCGACGACGTCGTTCCCGCGCCCAACCTGCGGGCCTGGCGCGGGGTGAGCGTGGACGCGCCACCTTCCGCCGTGTGGCGTGGGTCGCCCAGATCCGGCTCGCGCCGTACTCGTACGACTGGATCGACAATCTCGGCCGCCGTTCACCGCAACGGTTGGTGGACCTTTCCGAGCCGGTGGTGGGCGAGGCGTTCACGACTGCCGGTGGGCGGCGACGGGGCCGGATCCTCGCGGTCGAGCCGGGACACCACCTCACCGGCGAGATCATGGGCGCGGTTCTGTCGTACGTCCTGGTGCCCGACGCCGGGAACACCACCCGCCTGCTGCTCAAGGTGGTGATGCGGACGAACCCGGTGATCGCCCTCGGCGGATGCCTCGGCGACCTGGTGATGGCCCGCCGGCAGTTGCTGAACCTCAAGCAGCTCGCCGAGTCCGGCGACGGGCCGGCTCGCTGACCGTCGTGGCTACGGCTCTGTCCTGCCGATCACGATGACTGAGCGGTCAAATGTCGCCATGACGAGCATCTCATGGCGTGACGGAGTTGAGGAACTGCGCCGACTGGTTGAGGCGGAGGGCGGCGACCCTGATCGCCCCTCGATCCATCGCCACAAACACAGCAGGCCGCCGCACTGATTCATCATTCCCGTGAATCCCATTCCCAGTCGACCTCGTTGAACTGCGAGAGCTTGTCCGCCGACAACGCCGCCAGAATTACCTGGTAACCAAACTCGCCATCATCGTGGCCAGCCTGGGCCAACAAGCCTTCAGAATGGTAGAACCGCACGGCAGGCTCAGGCCAGGCCCACAACGGATGGTCGAGCGGTCGCAGCCCTCGCACCACTGATTCAAAGCCCCGTCGATCAAGGGCCATGTTGACCAGACCGCAATCAGCGCCAAAGACGGCACTGGAAACGAAGATGTAAAGAATGAGCTCTGACAGTAGCAGCCCAGTGGGCCGCCAACTCTCCGGCCCTTCCCGCTCGTACGTATACGGGTCAAGCCCGCTTCCCACGAAAGCCCACTCGAAGGTCTCCCCGGCAGGCCCGCGACAGAAAATTGTATGTTCGCCATCGACAACGAGTTCGCTCGAGGCCAAGAAGCGATAATAGCTGGTGTAGGAGCTGAGGTCAGCCCCGACCAACTCGTAACAGCTGGTAAGCACTTCCGGCAACTCCTGGATCGGAGCTTCATTGACACCCGAGGCCGAGTGTCCGTACCACGCGGACAAGAAGTGCCCCAAAGAGTCAGGCCCGGGATTCTCAAGTCTCCCAACCAGATCAAGCCACATACTTCTCTCGCTCCTAAGCTATTTCGACAGCAGGGCTTGCCGGAGCGAAAGCTCCGGCAAGCCCTGCAACCCTACTGCTTCGTCAAGCTGACCGGCATCCCGAGGGAGCCTCGGGTTGAATCACTCAGGATCCCAAAAAACGGTAGCATTCTTGTACTTGTTGAGCGACTTGTTGCAGACGGGGCAGGGGATCCGCTCCGAGTAAATGCGGGTAACACTGAGCGGGTCGACACCCCGCCGTGCAAGCTCGCGGTTAATGCGGATCTCGCTGTGCAGGCCACCCCGATGCCCGGCGGTACCTCGAGGAATGTTCGCCATCGTGATAGTGCGACTCCTACCACTGGAGGTCGAGTACTCGAATACCGCAACGTTCTGATTCTCGGCAATGCCGTTGTCTTCGCGGAACCTCTTAGCCTTAGCCTGAAGATCGTAACCGTCAGCCTTGTCCACGATCGCGGCGGGCACATCGGGGCCGCAGTTGTGCACCAACAGGTGGCTATCGCCTGCCACCACGTAGTACGTGTGGATGTCGTCGACCGTGAGGTTGTGGACCTGCGCCGGTTCCGTCCACTGCCGGATCGCGCTGATCTGCACGTGCGTGCCGGCCGAGGTGCGCAGCCACTGACCAGCCCGCAGATCGGCGGCCTCTACCCACTCGTCCAGGCCGGGCACCCAGAACGGGTGGTTGTCGGTGGCGACCACGCGTTCCGCGGCGTCGCCGCTGTCACCGTCGGGATCGATGGTGACTTCGACCAGGTTCTTGCTGCCCTGACCGATGATGGTCGCCACCACCGGCTTGATCGTCGTCTTGCCGGTCACCGGATCGGTCACCAACACGACGTCGCCGGTCTTGACATCCTCGATCGGCTTGCGCGACCCGTCGGCCATCACCACCAACGTGCCCGGCACGAAGCTGTTCTTGCACTTGAGGAATGCCCTGGCGCTGCCGACCAGGTCGCCGAGCAGGCCCTTGACCCGGCTGGTCAGGTTGGCGAGTTTCTTCCACTTCCATGGGGCGCCGTATCTGACTGCGAGTTTGCCCAGGGCGCCGCCGATCGCCGCGCCCGCGACGTTGGCTGCTGTGGCCAGGCAGCCGCCCATGTCGCCCTTGAGGAAGCAGTCCAGGGCATCGGTGATGCCCAACTCGTCCATCAGGATCTTCGCCAGGGCCTTGGCGGCGTTGAGCATCTTCGCCTTGGCCGCGGCAATGCGCCGCTGCCTTTCCTTCTCCGCCGCCGCCCGCGCGGCCGCAGCCCGCTCGTCCGCTGATGCCCGCGGGTTGTTGTGGACGTTGATCGTGGGTTCGTCCGGGTCGTACGCGCCCGAGCAACCACCACAGCCGTCGTTGTGGCCCTTGACCTTGTGGTAGTTGCCGTACATGTCCTCGTAGTCGGCGCCCGGCCCGCAGGCGTCGTCGGAACAGGCCTTGAGACCGTCCGGGTCGGAGAACGAGATCGGGTTGTTGTTGGCGTACGCGTACCCGTTCATCTGCTGCGGGTCGTTGACGTCGATGATCGGGTCGACCGAGATGAACCGGCCGGCGATCGTGTCGTACTCCCGCGCGCCGATGTTGACCAGGCCTGTCGTGGAATCGATGTTCCCGTTGACGAAGCCCTTCTCCGTCGGCCACTGACCTGGCGAGGCATCCCGGTTCTCGCCGTACGGCGTCATCCGCCGGTGCGTGACAGCGCCACTCTGGTCCACGACTGCCTGGCCGGTGCCGTGGTGGTCGTTCGCGACGTACCGGAGGCCGTCCACCTTCCGGACCAGGCTTCCGCCGCCCGGAAGCGCGTAGTACCGCGTGGCGTCGGTGGACCGGGTCTGGTGGTTCAGCCGGATCTCCATGCCCAGCAGGTAGAGCGTGGTCGAGGCCGGCTCCTTGCGGAGCATCCGGGAGCCGTCGACGTCATAGAGGAAACTGGTCTTCTTGCCAGCTTCGGTGACCGACTCGAGGTTGCCCTCGGCGTCCCAGACCAGGTTCTGGTCCTCGCCGGCCCTCGTCCGCTTCTTCGTGTTGCCGGCCGCGTCGTACTCGTACGAGTACAGCTGATCACCCTGCGGGGTCTTCTCCGTCATCTGGCTCAGCGTGTGCGGCTGCGCCTGGCCGGCGGCCGGATAGGTGTAGCTGCGCTCGATGAGCGGAGTGCCGTTGGTCCCGTACTGGACCTCGGTCTTGCGGTTGCCCGTGACGTCGAAGGTGTAGGCGTGGTGGTAGGGGGCCACGCCGCCCACCCCGGTGACCGAGGGCCCGCCGGCGCACGGGTCGGTCGCGGTGCTCGCCGACGTCCAGGCCCGGTCCATCCGGCGCAGGTAGTCGTACGTGAAGCACTGCGTGTCCTGCGTCCCGGACGGGTTGTTGGCGATCCGCAGGATGTTGCCGGACTGGTCGTACGTGTAGCGGGCGTCGATGTCCACGACCGGAGCCGACTCGCGGTCCAGCCGTAGCCGGGTGAGCCGCTTGGAGCCCTGCTCGTACTCGTAGGTCGACCAGACCTTCCGGGTGCCCACCCGGGCCTCGGTCTGCAGGACCTCGCCGGTGCCGGCGTACTCGACGTCGGTCAGGTAGGGGGCGTCACCGGTCGCCGCGGTCAGGCGCTCAAGACTGTCGTAGGTGTAGGCGACAGTCTCGAACGGCAGCCCACCGCCCTCCGACATGCTCAGCGACTGGACGGTGCCGTCCCGGTTGAACTCCGTGCCGAAGGTGTAGAAGCCGGCCAGTTCGGCACCGGCGTGCTCGGGCACGGAGTAGTAGGTGGCGTGCGGCCGGTAGAACTCGTCGTAGATCGAGAAGTACGTGGCGTACTCGTGCCCGTCGATCCAGCGGCTCGTCGAGGAGAGTTCGCCCAGCATCTCCAGGTCGTACGTCCAGCTGCTCAGCAGTTCCCCGGTGTCGGCGGCCCCCTTGTAGACGGCGATCTTCCGGCCGATCTCGTCGTACTTGGTGCTGATCGTCTGCTGGAGGACGTTCGTGGTGCTGGTGAGCCGGTCCAGGTCGTCGTAGCCGAACGTCGACGCGCCGGAGTCCGGGTCGGTCGACTTCGTCTTGCGGCCCAGCTGGTCGTACTCGTGGGTCCAGACGTTGCCCGCCGGGTCCTTGACCGTCTTCAACTGGCCGGCGTGCGTGTAGGTGTACTCGGTCTTGTCGAAGTCGCCCGTCGGACCGCTGCCCTTGTACTGCCGCAGTTCGGTGGTCTTGCCCAGGGCGTTCGTGATCGAGGTCGTCGGGGTGCCGCCGGCCGGCGGGTCGACCGAAACCCGGTCGCCGCCGTAGGTGGTCGTGGTGCGCCACTTCTCGTTGCCCGCGACCGCGAAGATCTCCGCCGTGACCCGGTCCGCGCCGTCGTAGACGTACAGCGTCTGGCCGTTGACGTCACCGTTGACGGCCGGGTAGATCACGTCGGTGGGCGCGCCCGCGACCGTGTACGTCGCGTACGTCTTCGCCAGCTGACCGGTGCCGGTGTAGAAGGTGTCGGCGACCGTACGGGTGCCGTCCGGGCCTTCCGACTGCACCTGGCGGGGCCGGAGCAGACCGTCGTGCAGCTTGTACTCGACGCTGTAGGAGCCGTCGTTCTGCCGCCGCTCGGTCTTGATGGCGACCGGCTTGTCGGTGCGGACCAGGTAGCTGTAGCGGATGCTCGGCTCCAGCCCGCTGGCGCCCGTCCGGTCCGGCATCCAGACCTTCGCCAGCCGGCCCAGGGCGTCGTACTCCAGGACGCTCTTGAGGCCGTTCTGGTCCACCTGGGCGACCGGCACACCCCACGCCGGGGCGTAGTCGGTGGTGGTGACGAACTCCAGCGGGTTGGTCTCCTTGACCTTGGTGGTCAGGCCGTTGGTGTCCGTGTACACGGTCTTGGTGACCCGGCCCAGCGCGTCGACGGCGGTCAAGGGCCGGCCGTACGCGTCGAAGGTGCCCTCCGACGCGCGGATGTAGGTGGCCGTCGTGCCGTTGTGGCTCTTCAGCCGCTCGGTCCGGGTCGGGTTGCCCAGCGTCGGCGCGACGCCGAACGCCTTGCCGTCGTAGAGCGTCCGGGTGTCGGAGATGACCTGCTTGCTGCGATCGGGGGTGGCCGAGCACGCCACCGACACCGACTCGACCCGCGACACCAGGCTGTACAGGTGGGCGGCCGCGTTGTCGGCGTACGTGGTCCGGCTGCAGGCCTCGTCTCCGGTGACCGCCACGTCACCCTCGTTCTCGGTCTCGGTCACCCGTCCGAAGCTGGTCTCGAAGGTCGAGGTCTGCTTCGTCTCCCGCCACCCTCCGGCGGCCAGGGCGACCAGGCTCCGGGCGGTGGTGGTGTTGATGAACCAGGCCTTCTTGCTGCCCCAGCTGTGGGTCTCCGTCGCGGTGTTGTGCCGCCACGGGACGGCGATACTCTTGCTGACCGCGTCGGCGCCGTCGTAGACCACGCTCTCCAACTGGTGGCCGGAGAACTCGTTGTGATCGGTGTGGCTCCCGCCGGTGGAGTCGGCGACGCTGACGGTACGCGTGCCGCCGTCCGGATCCTTGTCGCCGTGCATCCCTCGCAGGTAGCGGTACTCCGTCTTGGTCGTCTGGACCTGGCCGTCGCCGGCCGTGACGATCACGCGGCCGTAACCGCGCCAGTCGCTCCAGGTCAGGTCCTTCGGGTCGGAGATGCCGTCCGGGTCGGCGTGCCGCCAGGCCGCGCCGTCCAGGTACTGGTAGCGGGTCACCATGTCCGGCGCCCCGCCGGTGCGGTCGGTCTCGACGACCTGCTCGACCACGTACTTGTGGAACCAGTCGGTGATCGGGTCGCCGCTGCCGAGCGGGTTCCACTTCACCGGGTAGCAGCGCCTGGTGCTGTTGCCCGGTGTGGGCAGCGTGCTCTTGGTGCAGTCCGGGCTGGCGTAGTTGACGTCGATCTGACCACCGGCGTCGGTCCACACGGTCGCCAGCCGGAAACGGACCAGCGGGGCGATGTTGTCGCCGTCGCGGTCGATCCGGTTGGGCAGTTGCAGACCGCCCAGTTCGACCGACGGCATGGCGATGTCGGCGCCTGGCCCGTAGAGGCCGGTGTGGGTGATCTTGTGGAGCCAGAGGGTCCGCGAGCCGTCACCGTTGTCGGTGAGCAGGTGGTCGAGCTTCCAGTTGTCCACCGGCGTCCAGCCGGTGCCCTCGCGGATCTCGGTGGTGATGCCGGTCAGCCGGGCCCGGGTCCAGAACGTCGGGGTGATCTGGTCGAGCTTGCACTTGGTGTCCTTGGCGCAGTTCCGGTCGAACGGCACATCCGGCCAGTAGGGCGCGGTGGTGTTGTTCAGATCCTGCGGGTCGCAGTCGACGTTGCCGGACGGCAGGCACCGTTCCTTGGTCTCGAAGCGCACCCGGGCGGGGGCGTTGGTCGTGTAGACGGCCTCGTGCCGCTGGCCGTAGTCGACCCGCTTGAGCCAGCCGCCCCGGACGTACGGAACACCGTTGACGTCGGTCTTCTTGCCCCGGGCGTAGTAGTTGATCTCCTTCTCGTAGAAGTACGAGGTGACGTTGCCGTAGCGGTCCTTGACGTAGTCGAGGCTCCAACGCCACGCCTGGTCGCAGTACGCCGACGTGAACGTCGCGTTGTAGCAGGGCTCGCCCGAGTCGTCGCCGTAGATCGGCACGGTCCAGGCCGAGCCGGTCTCCTCCTTGCCGGAGGTCCAGCCGGGAAGCCGGTTCAGGCCGAAGTGGTACTGCGTGCCGTCGGTGGTGGTGACCCGCCAGTACTCGCCGTCGTTGTCACCGTTCACCGCGCCGGTGAGCCGCTCGACCTTCGAGCCGTCGTCGGTCCCGAACCGCCAGGTGTCACCGGTCTTGACCAGTTCCGTCGACTTGCCGTTGAGCAGGATGGTCGCGTTGTCGTACGCCCAGCACTGGTCGGCGTACTGGTCGTGCCCGTCGTCCGAGCAGGGCTTGTACCGGCGCTCGATGTGCCCGGGCTCGTAGTTGAAGCCCTCACCGATCCACGAGCCCTGGTTGTTTGTCGTCGCGGTCCGGCCGTCGACCGACTGCGACGAGTAGGCAAGCGCGATCGGCGGCGCGCCGCCGCCCGGCACCGGCGGGCTCCGCAGCGGGTAGCTCCATGAGAAACCACCCGTGGAGGGGGCCACCGACCACTTCGACGACGGGGACAGCTTCGTCGCGCCGTAGTCGCCCTGCGAGGAGGAGTCGGTGGCGGTCATGGCGAAGAGCGCCCCGGTGCCCGCCTCGGCGGAGAGCGTCTCGGCGGCGCTGTCGTTCGTCGTCGGTAGCGGAACCGGGGCACACTGGGCCTTCTCCGGCGTGGTCAGCGCGCACTCGGGCAGGCGGACCAGCCGCAGCCGGGCGCCGAAGTCGCCACCGAACGCACCGGCGACCCCGCCGTAGCCGAGGTCGAGACGGACGTTCCTGGCAGCGGCCTGACCGTCGGCCCGGTTGAGCCGGACGATCGGGCCGTCGACCTTGGCCTTCTCCGAGGCCTTCCGGTTGAGCACCTCGATGCGTACCTTGCCGGGAGCGGAGGCCGGACGGGCCGAGTCCGCCGCGGCGGCCGCGGCGGCGGGCGCGGCCGACACCGCGACCGGCAGGCCACCGATCTTGGCGGTGGCCGCCGGGGCCTTCGACGTACCGGCGGTGGACCGGGCCGACGCGGGCGCCGGCACGGTGATGTCCGCGGCGCCGGCGGCGGGCCAGGTGACCTTCGCCGGGGCGGTGGAGGCTGCGGCCACCGCCGGGTTGGCCGCCTTCGGCTTGGCCGGCAGCGGGTCGCGCTTGGGCAGGACCTTGGACGCGTCCGAGGTCGACGGACGGTTCGGCTTCGCCTCGGCCGAGGCGGGTGGGGTCGCGATCTGGATGAAGCCGGCGGCCATGACACCGGCCATCGCCCAGGAAACCGGTCGTACGGTGTGGCGGACGAACCCGCCGGACCGGACCAGGAGTCGGGAGAACATCACCCCTCCAGGGGTTGGGGGAGAAGAACGGGGAAAGGTCTCGCGTGCCGGTGGGCCCGCCCGGGAGCGGGCGGACCCACCGCCTGTCACGTCAGAGCGAGAGTTGTTCGCGGACCTGGACGTTGAGCTTCTCGATCAGGACCTTGTCGGCCACGCCGTCGTAGACCCGGACGTCGTCGACGGCGCCGGACAGGTGCTCCTTGAAGGCGCCGTCGAGCCAGGCGCGGCCCAGCTGCACCCCACCGGTGGCGACAAACGGCGACACCAGCTGGATCGCCTCGGTGAAGGACCCGTTGACGTACAGGGCCATTTCGCGGGCGTAGCCGTTGTAGACGAGGGTCAGGTGGTCACCCTTGCCGACGAGCTTCGGCGCCTCATCCGTGGCCTTCGTGGTCCACTCCGGCGCCACCGTGTCGGTGCTCGCCATCGCCAGTTCCCACTGCCCGGCGTTGTTGCAGCGCACGACGACCGAACTGCCGTTGGTGCCCTTCTGCGAGAAGACGGTCATCGGGGTACCCGCACAGTTGCTGGTCAGCTTGACCCGGGCGCTGATCGAGAAACTGCCCGCCATGTCCGCGTTGGTCGACGTGCTGGCGTAGCTGTCCGCGTTACCGGTCAGCGCGAGGTGACCACCGCCGAGCAGGGACAGGACCGGGTGCTTGAAGACCGTCGCACCGCTGCCCAGAGTGAGTCCCGCGCCACCGCGTTCCTCGGGGCTGACCTTGTTGGTCTCCGCGTTCAACCGCCAGTACGCCTTGCGGCTCGGCGCCGTCTTCTGCAGGCCGGTGACCTCGTCGGCGATGATCAGCCGGTCGAAGACGGAGACGTCCGCCATCGCCCCTTCCCAGTTGTCGGCGTAACCGCTCTTGGTCAGCACACGGCCGATCTGGAGCGGACCGCGCGCCTTGGTCAGCGACCTGCGCTGGGCGATGCGCGGGGCGTTGTTCCCGATCTGGAGCGACATCTCCTTCTTCGTCCCGTCGAAGATGGCCGTCACGTACGTCCAACCCGTGGTGGCCGCCGCACCGTCGACCTGCCAGCGGCCCAGTGAGTTGACGTCGTTGACCGGCATCCGGAAGAACCAGGATCCGCCCTCGACGCCCAGCGCGAACCCGGGCTCACCGGTGCCGTCCTGGCTGACCGCCACCTGCCGGCGGCCGGCATCGTCGACCTTGAACCAGCCGGTGACGGCGAAGCTCGCCGACGTGTCGGTCAGGACCGGCTTGCTGGTCGTGAGGTGGGCGTCGGCCGTCCCGTCGAAGCGGGCGGCGGTGTCGGACGTCCCACCCGGACCCTCGACCCCGAACGTGACGCCGGATCCGGCCGTCGCGTCGTTGTCACCGAGCCCGTCGCCGGCGCCGTCCTCGCCCGCGACCTCGCCGAGCGACCACTGGGCGGTCGGCGGCCGCTTGCCGACCCGGAACGTGCACGAGGCGATGCTGCTCGAACGGCCGGCCCGGTCGACGGCCTGGACGTTGATCGTCCGCGGGCCCTCCTTGTCCGGGTACCAGTTCGGCAGGGTGACCGGCCCGCCGTCGGTCGTGGGCCGAAGCACGTTCACGCCCGGCGCCGGGTTGGTGTTGAAGCCGTACCGGTACTCCACCACGTCCGTTGCGGCGGAGTCGAAGACGAAGTTGCCTGGCACACCGATCGAACCCAGCCACTCGTCGCTCTCGATGCAGTTCGACGCGCTCGCCGTCCCGTTGTCGGCCGCGTCCTGCGGCAGGTACACCGCGGAGTCGACGTCGGGCGCGCTGGGGCTGGTCTTGTCGTAGAGGAACTGACAGACGTTGCGCGAGCCCTCACTGCTCCACGGACCCCAGCTGGTGTTGTCGCTGGCCCGTACCTCCCAGGAGATGGGGACGTTCTGCGCGATGTCACTCGGGACCGTGTACGAGAAGACCGATCCGCTGGCCTTCAGCGGAGTGGTGTACGAGCGCGTCTGCAACGTCCCGCCGGCCGGCGTCCAGGTCACCTTGAACTCGGCCTTGATCTGCTCGGTGTGGGCCGAGGAGTGGTCCGGGTCCCGCAGCACCGCGTTCAGCCGCGGCGGCACGTCCACGTAGGGCGCACCGGAACCGTACACACACTGCCCGCCGGGGGACATGGTGAGTTCGTTGAGGTTGGCGATCACCGGCGCCCGGTTGTAGCGGACCGAGAGGACGCCGTTGTCGCAGAACCGCTTGGTGTGCGTCGAGTCGCTCTCACTGACCGACCGCAGGCCGAGGGTCACGTTGCTCCAGCCCTTGGTCACCGCCTGCTGCACCGCGGCCTTCGCGTTCCACTCCGTGTTCTGGTTGGTGGAGGTACAGGTGGCCTGCGTCTTGGTCGGTGAACTGGTGGCGAGGTGCGTCGCTCCGGACCAGCCCGAGCCGCCGGGTTGGTTGCTCCAGTTGGTGGAGGAGGTGATCCCGGAGGGCATCAGGTAGAGCGCCGCCGCCCGGGCGGTCGAGTTGTAGACGTGCTGCAGGGTGACCCGGAAGGTGGCCTCCAGGATCGTCTTGCCCGAGTAGGGCGTGGCGAGCCGGTAGAACAGGCGCTTGATCTTCGAGTTGTTGCAGGAACTGGGGCAGAGGCCGATCCGTTCGTGCCGCTTGCCGTCGAACTTCCAGTACTCCTCGTTGGGGTAGCCGCTGTCCACCATCGCCCAGGCGCTGTTGGTGCTGCTCTGCCAGACCGGGTCGATGTACAGCGGGAACGAGGCCCCCGGATCGGTGAGCATGGACCGGTCCGGGATGAGGGTGAGGGTGTTGTCCGAGTAGTCGAGGCCGACCGGAGCCACCTCCGACGTGTCGCCCGGCCCTTCGGCCGAGGCCGCGCCCGGGTCGGTGGACGAGGCGTCCAGCGACCGCGCCGCGGCCGCATCGCCCCCCTCCTGGCTTCCGCTGTCCCACATGGTCGGCGCGTCCGCCTCCAGGACCGGGTTGTCGGTGACCGGGTCCAGGGCCACCACGCCACCCTCGGCCGTCTCCTCGATGGTCAGGCCCACCGCGGTGACCCCGAGCCGGAGGTTCTGGAGTTCCGGCAGATTGGCCGCCTCCGGCGTCTTGACCACCAGTACGTGCGAGAAGCCCTCGACGGTGACGTTCGTGACCAGGTCGACATCCTGGAACACGTTCGGGTAGGTCGCCTTGCTCTCCTCGACCACGGGGGCGGGAAGCGGCCCGTGCGGCCAGGTCAGAGTCATGCTCTTCTGGTCCCGGGTGACCACCATCAGCGGCGCGGTGCCGCCCTGGGAGAGCTGCATGCCGAGCAGCGCGGCGGCCGGGCCGTACGAGCCGTCGGGCTGGACCACCAGGGTCGAGTCCGCGGGCACCCAGGCGTCTCCCTGGGTGACCCGCACCGGCTGGGTGTGGCCGTTGGCGATGAGCGTGCCATCCGGCTGCGCGAAGACGTCGCGGTACTCGGTGCGGTGCGCCAGCACCTCGACCGGCTGGTTGAGTGCCCTCGCGGCCACCAGCGCCTCGGCCTCGGTGTCCCGGACGAGGTCCTCGGAGGCCGCGGCGGTGCGCGGCGCCGCCTCCGGCGGCTGGACGAACACCGCTGTGGACATCAGGCCGGCGAGGCCGAGCGTGAGGCCGAGCGTGAACACCCGGCCCCGTTTTCTCGTACGACGGGCCACCCTCTGGTCCTCCCCCGCTGGATAACTGCTCATGTCGATGGTCTTCATCAGCTGATCGCCGCCCCGAACGCGCTGTGCCCGGTGGGGAGACCGCCCTGTCCCGGCTGCCAGGTGATGCTCGGGACCGTGTTGCCCGCCTTCAGATCGGACCAGGTGAACCCGTATACGGCGTCGGTGCCGTAGGGGGTGCCCACGTAGAGCCGCTCCGAGGTGGCCGAGAGCGAGGCGCCGACCAGTTCCTGGGCGCCGGCCGTCCCCGGCATGCCGCCCGATTCCCGGTGCAGCGTGGTCGGGGTGCCGATCGGATTCGCCAGCGCCGGGAAGATACGTACCCGTCCGGAGTCGGCCACCGACGTGCCCGCGTCCTCACCCGGCACGCCGATCGCGACGAACATCGTCGCGTTGGTGCCCTCACTGCCCGGCGAGGTGTTCACCACCACGACCTTCTCGCCGAGGTAGTCACCGTCCTCCGAGGCGTACGTGATCGCGGGCAGTTCGGTGAAGGTGTTCGCAGCCGTGACGTGGAACCGGTGCACCAGCCCGGCGTCCGGTGCCGGGGTGTTTGTGGCCGCGACGACCAGGTCCTCACCCGGCACACCGACGACGACCAGCGAGTCGGCCTGGCCGGCGGGAGCACCGACGGGCCGGTACGGCGCGATCGAGATCGACTTGCCGAAGTTGTCGTTGGCCTCGGCGTCGTTCGAGACGTTGGCGACGTTCTGCTCCAGGCCGGCGGCGAGGGTCGGCAGCCCGTTGCTCAGCGTGTGGCTGAAGACGTTCACCGATCCGGCGAAGGCCTCGGTGCCGATCGCCTCGCCCGGGGAACTGACCGCCCAGTGGTACGTGGAGGCGGCCACCGCATAGCCCGTTCGGTCGTCGATCTCGGCCGCGCCCGGGATGCCGCTGCCCTGGGACATCGCCACGTTGACGTTGCCTCGGAGGTAGTGGACGATGCCCGCCAGCGCACCGCCGGTCAGCCCTTCACCGGGCGCGCCGATGACGAGGTACGGCTCACCGCCGGCCGTCCGGCTGCCGGCGACGGCGAAGCCGAACCAGTCGTACGCCTCGGCCGCGTCGGGGACGTTGGCGCTGTCCTGGTGGTACCAGACGGCGGGCGGGCCCTGCGCGAGGCCGGCGGGTGATCCGAACAGCACGTAGACGACACCGGCCTGGGCCTGGCCGCTGACGGCCTGGTTCGGCACGCCGACCGCCAGGTCGGTGCACCCGTCGTTGTTGGCGTCGTACGCGGCGATCGACGTGCCGAAGCGGTCACCCGCCTCGGCTGCACCGGGCATGTTCGCGCCGCCCTCGTGCAAGGTGTGCACGGTGGTGCTGCCGCCGTACGTGACGTTGATCCGGCCGGCACGGATCTGACCGTTGACAGTGGCCTCCGGGTCGGCGATCGCGATGTCGGCGACGCCGTCGCCGTTGAAGTCGCTGTCCGTTCCGCCGGTGCATCCGGTGACCGGAGTGGCAGTGGTGTACACCTGCATCTCGCAGAACGACGACCAGACGTCGCTGCCGGAGACGCCGTCGGCGGCCTTCACCCGCCAGCGGTAGATACCGCCGTCGACGAAGGCGCCGGCGGGAACGGTCGCCGCCACCGTGGCGCCGGAGGCGACGTTGCTGGACGACGCGGAACCGATCGCCTTCTCCGCGTTCATCGCCCACCACTCGAAGGTGACCGTCATCGCGGTGCCGTCGCCGTCGGCGACGGTGGCCTTGAGCTGCGGCGTCAGCGTGTTGACGAGGGGACGGCCCGAGCCGGTCGCGCAGGTGGTGGCGGGGACGGTCGACCGGGCCGTCACGGTCGGCCGCGAGTTGTAGGTGACGCTGGCCTTGGGCACCTCGGTACTGACGGCGGCGTTGCGGGAGCGGAACTGCTTGAAGGACTTCGAATCGGTTTCGTCGGTGGCCCGAAGACCCATGTCGGCGCGGGTGTCACCGGCGTTCGCCGCGCGCTGGAAGAACGTGGTCCCGCTGATCCCGATCCAGGCGTCGTTGCAGCTGGTGTCGAAGCCGGCTGTGGCGAGGGTGGTCGCCTCCTGGTTGTTCCACGTCGGCTGGGTGTCCCAGATCATGTCGTCGGCCACCGCACCCACGGTCCAGAGCTCCCACGACCGGCCCTCACACAGGGGCGACCACCAGTTCCAGAACGAGACGGTGGCGGAGGTGATCTGCTTGCCGACGAGGGCCTCGGTGTCCCAGCGCAGCAAGGACCGGGTGACGGGTCCGGTCGGACCGAGCCGGCCGAGCCGGAGGTCGTCGGTGCCGCCCCGGTTGACCGTGTCGCCGGCCTGGATGTACGTGTCGAAGGTGGTGTACAGCGGGTTGATCGTCGGGTCGATGACGATCGGGTACTCCCGCTTGGAGTCGTTCAGCCAGCGCAGGTCCGGGGTCAGCGTCAGGTCGAGCCCGCCGGTTCCACGGGCCTCGGCGGCGGGGGCGATCGTGGATGCGACAGCCGTCTCGGCGATGGGGTTGCCGAGCGTGTCGACCCGCGCGTCCCACATTCGCAGCGCGGGGGTGTGCGCGACCACCCGGCCGGCGGCGTCCTCGATGGCGGTGTTGCCGCTGGCGTCGCGGACCGCCCGGGCGGCGTTCGGCCCGGTGATCGGCAGTGTGAGGCGGGCGACCTGCTTCACGGCGCTGCGGTCCTTGACGACGAAGAACGCCTCCATCCCGGCGCGGGTCGCCTCGACGACCAGGTCCACCCCGGGCAGCGTGTCGACATAGGTGGCCCGTCCGCCGTCCAGCTTGGGCTCGGGCAGCCGGCCGGCCCAGCCGACCGCGAGACGGTCCGCTCCGTGGCCGAGGACGGCCAGCTCCGGCGTACCGCTCGGCTGCGCGCCGGAGACGACGAGATCGAAGGGGTGCGCGATGGCGGCGATCCGCCCGTCCGCGCCCTTGCGCAGGGTCAGATCGACCGGAACCCACTGGTCACCGCGCCGGATCCGGCTCGCGCCGACCGAAAGCTCGGCCCGGAACTGACCGTCCGGCAGTGCGTAGACCTCTGTCGTCTCCGACGTGAGGCTCTTGACCTGCACAGGCTTGCCGGACTCGCGGGCGGCCCGAAGGGACACCGCTTCATCGGTCCGGCTCTCCACGCCGCCTGTCACGCCGTCCGGTCCAGCGGCGAGAAACTCCGCCGGTTCTCCCGGTACGCCCGCCAACGCGGCCGCCGTCAGTACGGCGACGCCCGCAGCCAGGCACGAACGGACAGTGGCCGTCACTCGACGTGCCACAAACCCTCCCCCGTGTGCTTTCCAGTTGTGCGAGCGGGACTCTAAGGGCGTCCTGCCTCAGCGCACAAGGCCGGACACGTTCCGTCAGGACGGATCACGCCGAAATGGACATCCGATCGACAGGTCAACACGCTCAGTGATCAAACTCGTCCTCCACATTGGAACTCACGGCGGCTGCCGCATCCACGAGTGGCGACGCCGGGCGGCCCGGTCGATCTTCAAAACCGCAGATCAGTAGATGGTTGCCGCAGTCAACTGACCCCGCGCGGACCACTTCACCATTGCGAACCATTTTCATGCATCGTCATCTTCGAATATGACACGGCGTAGTCGCCATTGATCGAACAATCAGCCGATGCGGCCCTCGTCCATAGGGAGGCCGTGCCGGACCACTCAGGTTCATGGACACACCGAAATGGCGGCGGAGGGCGTCACGCCAACCGCTCGGGCAGGTCATCGGTCCAGCACGGAGCGCCGAACAGTGACCGCGTAAAGACGATTCGTATCGTCAGAACATCGAGCGATATTCGCCGCATTCGGGCATCGGGATCGCCCTGGTCCGCGGAGTGACGCGTTGGTGATCATCATGCGGACGCGAGCGAGGTAATCGGCGAAGACGATTACCAGTCGAAAGCAATGCGGCACCGATCGTCAGGGTCTGGTCGACGTTCTGATATCCGGGCTGCGGACCGGTTCAGCGCTGAGGTCCTCCGTGGGTCACTCCGGTCGGCGTTCGACAGGGGCGCTGCTCAGTACGCCGTCGGGTCGCACCTCCTGGCGCAGACGCGCGAGGTTGACGAACCGGTCGCCGTCGGGCGGGACGGCGTCGAGCAGGCGCAGGACCACTGTGCAGTACTTGGCCATCGTGTTGCGGCCCGGCACGAAGACGGACAGCTCGTCGTGGGCGTCGGGCGTCTGCACGATCAGGTCGGCGGGCAGGGACGGCAGCGTCTCCGGGATGCCATCCACCGCGACCTTGACCGTCCAGAACGGCCCGGTGCCGTCGAGTACCCGCCGGTCCTGTTCCGGTGTCTCCAGCGCCAGCGTCCGCCACGGCTCACCCAGGCAGGTGACGCCAGCCTGCCGCACCGTGGTGACCAGGTCGGCCGCCGCCGCCGTGATGATCTCCTCGGCCCGGTCCCACTCCTGCGCGTCCCGGCCCAGCGGTGTGCCGGGCACGAGCCGCGCCACCACTGTCGTGGCCGGCACGTGCCGCAACCGCGGTTCGGGCTGCGCCTCGAAGACGGCGCGGGCCGCCGCGATGGCGTCTGCCTGAGCCTGCCGTTGCCGGCTGACCTCGTCGCTGTGCCGGTCGAGCAGGGCGATCGCCTGGTCCGGTTCGTCGAGGGCACGCCGGACCAGCTTGACGCTCATCCCGGTGTCCCGCAGCAGGGTGATCAGCATAGCCCGTTCCACCTGGTCGAAGGCGTACGAGCGGTGGCCGGTCCGCCCGTCGACCTCGGCGGGCACGAGCAGCCCTTCGGCGTGGTAGAAGCGCAGCGCCTGCGGCGACAGGTGACACATCTGGCTGAACTCGCTGATCGACAACATGACCCCAGACTGCCCCTTGCGGTAACCGGAAGGGCAAGTGACGCCGGCTAGCGTCTGTCGTCGTCGCGCCCGTCCTGGGGCAGCCCGGAGACGGCCACGATCGCCTCGACCGCCTCGTCCAGGCCGGTGGTCTCCGGGAGGACGAGTTCGCCGGGCCAGCCCAGGACGTCGTGCGCGGCGTACCAGCCGCTCATCTGCTCGGCGGTGAAGTCACCCGCCTGCGGGCGGGTCAGATGCCGGCGCAGCGTCTCGCCCAGCGACACGTCCAGGTAGCAGAACAGCGACCGCCCCCGGTGGCCGTCGCGCAGCGAGGTCAGCACGTCGCGGTAGCGGCCGGTGTACAGGATGCCTTCCAGGACCACGTGGTAGCCGTGGTCGAGGGCGAACCGGACGGTCTGCTCGATCAACGCGGGGGCCACGCCGCCGGCCTTGTCCCGTTCGCGCAGGACGATGCGGCGCAGGTAGTCCTGTTCGACGAGGGCGCACCCCCGGCCGTGCCGGCGTCGCAGCTCGCGGGCGATGCTGCTCTTGCCCGAGCCGGAGTTGCCCCGGATGCAGACGAGGATCGTGTCCGAGCTGCCGGTGGCCTCAGCGGACACGATCCCTCCCTGGCGTCAGGTACCGCAGGCGGATGCCGATCAGGCCCGGGTGATCACCAGGAACGCGTACCCGATCACCTTCGTGCCGTCCCAGTTGTACATGGGGCGGCACGCCTGGGGCTTCGTCCACGACGACTGGTACTTGGGCCGGGCGTCGTTGCAGGCCTTCAGGGTCGAGTAGGTCGGGCTCGAGTAGTCCGCGTACGCGGGCGCGCCCAGACCGAGCACCAGGGCGCCCGCGACCGAGGTGGCGGCGACGAGGCTGCGGATCCGCGGCCGTCGGAAGGCTTTCATGTCTTCTCCCATTCTCATCGTCGTCGCCCGACCGTCCATCATGGCCGCACGACCATGATCAGCTTAGGGCGGCGGCACAAGGCGCACCCCCGGGCCGGTTTCCACCCCGCCACCAGGCTGGGCCGCGCCCCGGTGGAACGTCATGGGTGCCTTCCGGCCCGTTTGACAACCGCGGCGTTCCACCCACTGACGATCACCCCGCCGCACCGGCACCCGCGTACGCGAAAAAGGCCCCGACCGGCGTGGAACGCCCGGTCGAGGCCTTGATCGTTGGTGCGCCGCCAGGGACTCGAACCCCGAACCCGCGGATTAAGAGTCCGCTGCTCTGCCAGTTGAGCTAGCGGCGCTCGCTGACAACGGGA
>NZ_JALJRJ010000032.1:0-3012 GCF_024519755.1 Micromonospora sp. Mcm103 | reverse complement strand
GGATTAAGAGTCCGCTGCTCTGCCAGTTGAGCTAGCGGCGCTCGCTGACAACGGGAAGAAGATTAGCACGCCCGCCGAGGCGGGTTCCAATCCGATACCGGGGTCCACCCTTCGGACGAGCTTAACCGGCGAAAGCGACCAAAACGGTCATCTGTTCCGGCGCGGGGGCGGGCGTGTGAGCGTCGATACGGCACGATGTCCGCCAGGCATGCGAGGACAGGGGTGGGCATGGGCAGGTTCGCGCGGGCCGGGGCGACGGTGGGCGCCCTGGTCCTGACGGCGTCGCTGGCACTGACCGGGTGCGGCGGCGGCGACGAGGGGAAGAAGCCGGAGTTCGTGCCCGGTCAGCAGCAGGTGGGCGGCGTCTCGTCCTCCGCACCCGACCCGAGCGTCGCACCCAGCGACAGCGCCGCCGCGCCGCCGCTGACGGTGAGCCCGGCCGACGGCGCGAACGCCCGGCCGGTCAGCACCGAGATCAGCGCCCGCATCCCCGGTGGCGGCACCGTGTCGAAGGTGGTGCTCGCCGCCGCCGACGGGACGAACGTCGCCGGGCGGATGCGGCGCGACGGCTCCAGCTGGGTGCCGTCGGCAGCGCTGAAGTACGGCACCAAGTACACCGCCACGGTCACCGGCGCCGGCAAGGACGGCCAGACCTACCAGGGCACCAGCACGTTCACCACGATGGCCAAGCCCAAGTCGATGATCGGCTCCGGCCTCTACATGTTCAGCGGCAAGACGTACGGCGTGGCCATGCCGGTGGTCGCCGAGTTCTCCCCGGGCATCCCGAAGAAGGACCGCGCCGCGGTGCAGAAGCGGATGTTCGTGCAGACCGACCCGCCGCAGCCCGGCGCCTGGCACTGGGTCGACAACGGTACGCAGGCGTACTACCGGGCCCCGGAGTACTGGAAGACCGGCACCACGATCACGGTCCGGCTGGCGCTGGCCGGGATCCCGCTGAGCAACGGCCGGTACGGCAACATCGACCGCAGCGCCACCGCCAAGATCGGCCGCGCGTTCGAGATGACCGTGGACAACGCGACCAAGCAGATGACGGTCTCCGAGAACGGCGCGGTGATCCGTACGCTGCCGGTCAGTCTGGGCAAGAAGAGCACCCCCTCCTCCAGCGGCACGATGGTGGTGATGGAGAAGAAGGAGTCCACCGTCTTCGACACCCGCAGCGAGCCGGACCCGGCCAACCGCTACGTCACCGAGATCGACTTCGCCCAGCGGATCACCTGGGGCGGCGAGTACATCCATGCCGCGCCCTGGTCCGAGGGCGTGCAGGGGCGCCGCAACGTCTCGCACGGCTGCGTCAACGTGTCGATGGCCAACGGCCGGTGGCTGTTCGGCAAGACGATGGTGGGCGACCCGATCACGGTGAAGGGCACCGAGCGCCGCCTGGCCCCCGGCAACGGCTGGACGGCGTGGAGCATGAGCTGGTCGCAGTTCGTCGCCGGCAGCGCGCTGCCGGTTCCGCAGGGCGGGCAGCCGGCACCGTTCTGACCGGCGTAACGTGGTCGGACACGCCACCTCCGACGAAGCGCCGGACGCCAGTGGAATCGTTACACCCGTGCGGGGTGTTCCGTTTCACGTCCGGCAACGCGTACCCGCTCCGGCGCGTCTGACCTGAGACGACGGGGAACGGCATCACCTTGTGAGGGAGTCATGCGAGCTGGCCAGGACGAACCGATCCGGGGCGCGAGCGCCCGACGCGTCGGCCGCCGCCGTGCGCTGGCAGCCGGGCTGCTCGCCGCCGCGATGGCCCTGACCGCCTGCACCAGCGGCGGCGGCGACAAGCCGTCGAGCTGGCAGGGCGGCGGCGACGGCGGCGAGAAGGCCCCGAAGGCGGCGGCCACCATCAGTGAGCCCGCCGCCGACGCCAAGGACGTACCGGCGTCCACCGCCGTCACCTTCACCACGAAGGAGGCGCAGGAGACCACAGTCGAGCTGAAGGACGCCGCCGGCAAGGTCGTCGACGGCACGCTCGCGGCGGACGGCGGGAGCTGGCTGCCGTCAGCGGCCCTGGAGTACGGGCAGACGTACACGGCGACCGTCACCGCGACCGGCGACGACGGCAAGCCCGCCACCGCCACCAGCACGTTCACCACGATGGCGAAGCCGGCCAAGCAGATCCGGGTCACCAGCTTCCTGGGCGACAACCAGGTGGTGGGTGTCGGCATGCCGCTGATCGTGAAATTCGGCCGGGCCATCCCGGAGGACTACCGCGACGACATCCAGCGCCGGATGACAGTCACCTCGAAGCCGGCCCAGGAGGGCATCTGGCACTGGGTGAGCCCGACCGAGGTGCGCTACCGGCCGAAGACGTTCTGGAAGGCCAACAGCACGGTCAGCTACAAGGTGCAGGCGGGCGGGCTGCCGCTGGGCGGCGGCTGGTACGGCCGGGCCGACCTCAGCGTCGACGTCAAGATCGGTCCGT
This sequence comes from Micromonospora sp. Mcm103, assembly GCF_024519755.1. Taxonomy (NCBI): domain Bacteria; kingdom Bacillati; phylum Actinomycetota; class Actinomycetes; order Micromonosporales; family Micromonosporaceae; genus Micromonospora; species Micromonospora sp. Mcm103. Next base: position 575 of record NZ_JALJRJ010000032.1, on the reverse strand, counting down.
CGTTCGTGATGACAGTCGACAACCGCACCAAGCGGATGACCGTCACCCGCGACGGCAAGGTGGTCAAGACCATCCCGGTGAGCCTGGGCAAGAAGAGCACCCCGTCCTCCAGCGGCACCATGGTGGTGATCGAGAAGCTCCGGCACACGGTCTTCGACACCATGGAGGAGCTGGGCCCGGAGGAGGGCTACCGCACCGAGATCGACTACGCCCAGCGGCTCACCTGGGGCGGCGAGTTCATCCACGCCGCGCCCTGGTCCGAGGGCGTGCAGGGCCGCACGAACGTGTCACACGGCTGCGTCAACGTCTCGATGAAGGAAGGGAACTGGCTGTTCGCCAACACCCGCATCGGTGACCCGATCACCGTGAAGGGCACCGAGCGCAAGCTCCAGAACGGCAACGGCTGGACCGACTGGAACATGAGCTGGGACGAGTACGTCAAGGGCAGCGCCCTGCCGTACGAGCCGCCGTCGGCCGACACCACGCCGGACGCCGGTACGCCCAGCGTCGAGCCCACCCCCTGACAGTGATGATGTGGGAGCGGGTCACCCGGCCGGTCTGACTCACCCTCTGAC